>NZ_BAGK01000312.1 GCF_000308795.1 Nocardia thailandica NBRC 100428
GCGCCGAACTGCGGATATTTGCGATTCGATAGCTGCTGAGGCTGACCAACCAGCATGCTATGACACAGGCTGTTAGCCTCCAACTCCGGCTCGGTACAAATGGGTTCCGACCGGCAGCGCCGTGAGGCATGGGTGGACGCAGCTGTCGTTGGTCAAGTGGAGGAGGAACTCATGACTGCGAACGGGCCCGCTGGCGACCGTCCGGTCCGAGGCGGGGGGAATCCCGTACCGGTTTCACGACCGTACGCGAAACGCGCGGCCGTCGGAATCCGCAGAGCGGGTGAATTTGACGCTGGCCAGATACGCGCGCGGCTCCGCGGCGGGGCTGACAAACAACAGCTGATCGGTGAGCTTCGGGGCGATGCCCGCCGAAGGACGGCGATTCCTGAGCTGGCATACTGTGTTTGGGAACTCGAGGGAGAAACCGTGCTCGCGACGAACGGTTTTCGTCCGTCACAGAGCGTCAATTCGCTGCGGCGGCAACGTGTGATCGTAGAATTCGTTCTGGCGGCCCTGCTTCGCATCGAGCGCCAGGCCTACGAGCGACGTTTCAATGCGTTCGGTTCGGCGCGTTCGGCCCCGAATCACCTTTCCGCCCTGGTGATGCAGCAACTTGGCGGTCTGCCCTTCCAAAAGGAATTGCGTCGTCTGCTCGAGGCCGATGGGCTACCAGCCAATGCGCTGCATCCGGGTGTCACTGCGGGGTGGGCATGGGCTCGCGCCATGGGTCTCGTCGAAAAAGCATCTGAACAGGTGCGACTGACCTGCGGACTTGACGACAAGGAATTCCTCGCCGAGTTGCTTGAAGATGCTGCGCGCCCCGGCAGTCTGCCGGATGACCCGCTCATTGCCGAGCGCCGCGCAGATTTGGACGCGGAGGCGATGCGAGAGATTCGGCTTCGGATTGGGATGGCAGAACAGCACCTTTACTCCCTTGAGCGCAGCGAGCGAACCTCTTCTGACTTCGCTGCGGTCCGCGATGTGTACAAGTTGGCGGCGACGCTCGCGCGCCGTCAACACCAGGGTCAACTGATTGTGTCCGACTCTCGAGCCAGGGCTCGTGAGCTGTCGCGATCGGCAGCGTTCATGCGGCGGCGTGCCGACTACCTCCAACGGGCCGCCGAGGTGTACGCCCAGCTCCATCCCGCGCTCTGGGATTCGGTGCTCCGTGCAGTTCTCACGCACCAGCGGTACTGTCCCGAGGTGCGCTCGAGTTTTCCGTGCGCGGAATGCGCGCCACAGCTCGCACAAACCATCAAGGACGAGCGACGAACCGGCTCTGACGGTCCCCCGAAGGTCACTGCTGCCGGACAGATCATTGAGCGGACTAGTGATGTTGGCAGATCTGATGAGCGGCCAGAGCGTTTGGTGTCGACGCGTGTCGACGCCTTGTTGGTCGCGGTGAGCGCAAGTACCACTGCCCGATCGAGCACAGTCGGATTGGCTTGGGTGACAGAGGATGGACAGGTCGGGGTCGCGATTGATCAATCACCGACAGATCGGGAAGCGCCGTTGGTGGCCCTAGGGCGAGCAATCGCTGATCTACCAGGTGACTTGTCGCTAGACGTTGTCCTGCGAGGCCGGCCAACGCGGGCGCGAGCGCGTGGTCGACTGGCAGCGCAGGGTAGCGCGCAACTGGCGGATGTAAGGGGATCGGACACGCTGGAGTTGCTGGATCAGCTCCGCGGCCAGTCTCCTCGCGTGCGGATCATCTATGAACCCGGCATGGACGACGATCAAATTTCGCAGGCGGCGGCCGAGCTCGCCAAGGTCGCTTTGGCCGCCGTGCGTGGGGGGTATAGCGCACGTGAGCTGCACAAGGAAATCGACACAGTCGCTGCGAAATTTGGTGTAGAAGAACGTAAGCCACTCCTCGCGCCGACCTCGGAAGCGCGATTCGTCGCGGTGACACGCTCGTCCTCCGGCGAGTTCCGTTGGCTGCAACCGCTACGTCGTGACGACGTGATCCAGCGACGGCTTCCGCTTCCTACTCCTGTCGCGGCGGCCCTTGACCGCAGTCCGTCGGCGCCACGGATCTCATTGACCCTGATTCACCGATCGACCGCGATACCTGGCGAGAAGGCTGACCTCGTGGCATTCGTAACCGCTGATGGCCTGCGACTCAAATCCGCGGATTGGCCGCGCGACTTCTTCCCAGGCATATTCCTCGACTGCACCTGGCAACCCAGCAGCGGGCGGTTCATCGCAAGGACCCGGCGGCTGCCCCAACCACTGAGCGTCGAGGGACGCAGCGTCGGCTACCAATATGATGCCCAAGCATTCACACGCGACACAGCACCCATCAGCGAGCATGGCGGCAGCGTCGCTGATTGGATAATCCTGACGATGCGCACGCTCGGCTACCTTGATCCGGACGGTCGTGCGGTGCTGGCCGAAGACGCTCTCGAACGCAACATGGTGGAGCTCGGGTTTCCACCCGCGCAGCTTCCCCAGCTCACCCAAGTCGTTGTCCGGCTCATCCGAGAGGGCCGCATCCAGCGTGTCGAGGGGTCCCTCGGCCCAGACGGTCGGCCCGTCTTCCCGGCGCTACGATATCGCTCGCCCGTGGAACTACTCAGCTTCCAACCGAGCATCGTCCAGGTTCACCGCGACGAGATTCCGCAGCATCAGCCCAGCCCGCGAGCAGGCCAGCGACCCCACAAAGTATCGGGCTTCGTGCGACGACTGCCCTCGGGCCAAAGCGCCAGCGAAGAAGCCCTCGAAGCTCACGCCGAGGCACGCCGACACGCGGAGCTGGCGAACGACGCGCCGCTCAAGCCAGGTTTCACCTTTGTTAGAAAGCACCGCAGACTGGGATGAGATGGTTCGAGCACCGATGTCGACAGGGGCCGCTGCAGGGGTAGGTGGCAGTCTCACCTACCCTGCAGCAGTCCCGTGGCGAGTGAGGCAAAGTGTGTTCCAGCTCGCGGAGAAAGGTGTACTTCGACAGGTACCCCGGCTTTGCCGGGATCGTGTGTTCCGCGAGGTAACCGATGGCCCAATGGCGGAGAGGACTGAGCTCATCGACCATCTCCCCATGGCGTCGCGCTCGCTGCCCCGGGACCGGAGGTATTCGATCTCGACCTGCTGGAGCACGGTGCCGGGATGTGCCGGGAAGACGTAACGGTCGGCCATGATCGAGTAGATGTGGCCGGTGTGGAGGCTCTCGACGTTGTTGCCGAAACGGGTACGGACGAACTCACCAGGTAACTGACTCCAGACCGAGGCGGTACAGGGCACGAGTGCCGACACCGCGCGATGCACGACCGCGAAATCGGGCGGTGTTGGGCGTGTTCGCGGCTGGCAGCGTAGTGCGCGGCCGCGGCGTCGGCGGTATCCTGCTCAACACCCGCGACCACACCGCCGCCCGCGAACACGCCGCCAGCTCCGCACCGGCCGCACCACCATCAACCACCGCCTACTCGGGCATGGGGGATCAGCACCGCCGTCCAAGCCACCCTCGCCGCCGACACCGCCGACCCGAACGAACACCGCTGCACCGACCCCTGGCCGGAACCAGCCGATCCGGACGGTGCGTTGTTCCGGCCGTTGGGCCGCACCGACCTGCCGCAAGACGGGCGGCTCTCAGATCGCCAGATCGCCGGCGTCATCGCCACCCGCGGCGCCGCCGCTGGATATGAAGGCCATTCCCCTGCGCGCCGGCGCCGGGACCGAGGCGTTCGACCGCGGCACCCCCTCGAAGACGTCATCTCCCTGGGCCGCTGGCCCAACCCTGTCACCGCCCTGTCCTATTGCAACCGCCAACGACGCTCCGCCCGCGTCGGCCTGGGGTGGTGAAGGGGCCGCGGATCCTTCGCGAGCGCAGCGCCCGAGTTCGCAGCCGACTCGCACCATTCAGCCCGCGGCAGCCTACCGGTTCCGAACAGTAGAGACATGGCTGAGCCGTCACCTTTCGTCGCGATCGGCCGGCCGGAACCTGAGCTCGTTCATCTGGTTGGACGTTGCTGAACGAATTCCGGTTCCCTCGAACCCGCGGTGTCTGCTGCTCGGCTCGTGCAGGCGGGGAGTTCCTGCGACGATGTGGCCATGAACGACCGATCGGGCCTACGCCGATGATTCGCTACGAGGTGTCCAACTTTGACGAGCAGCGCCGACAGTGGCGGGTCGAGCCCTACGGCGACACAGTCGACCTTGATCCGGGCGACACGATGATTGTCGAGTTCGAGCACGCTGCCGAGCTGGTGCTCCAAGTCAGCCTGTACTCCAAGGGGTTGTCAGAGCTGTGGGTGCTCGAGAAGCCCGAGGGTGAGGCTCTGTTCCCGTCCGACCTCAAACGCAACGACGTCACCGTCTGGCCGCCCGTCGAGAGACAGTGGTCTCTCGGCCGCTGACCCTGTGCTGGGATGGCCTGCATTGTGATCCTGCGCCCCTCACACCTCAAGGCGCCGAGTGATGGCATTCGCCACCCCTGACCTGCGAGCCTCTACGCGGGCCGGGCAGGCACTGGGGGCAGGCGGGTAGCCGGCCACCAAGTTCTTGTCGATCCGCGCGGCACCCAGCGATGAGAACCGTCGACGGCGCAGGCTAGCAGAGTTACTGGGGTGCTGAGTCGGGGTCGTCACGCAGATTGAAGACTTCCGCGGCATCGCGGTGCGCCATGTATCGTCTGTGTTCTTCGAACGGCAACAGGTATGGGGTGAGGATCGACTCGCGCCGTTGGATGCGTGCAATCGCCTTGTGGAGCCAGGTCAGCAGCCACTTTCGAAGCGGGTGTGCTCGAAGACACTGTTCGCGCTGTCGGTCACGAGCAAAGACCCTAGGACATGCAGCAGGCGGCGTCGCAAGTCGAAGCCGCCGAACGATCTGGGTGAGGGCAAGCGCGACCCGGCGAGCCCGGTCCGACCCGGGGGAGATGGGTCGGACCGGCATGCGCTCGGGTAAACGGCCAACGGCAGGCCAGCACATGCTCGCCTTGTGCGAGTTCCTTGCACCTTACTCTGGACTCCACATCGGCGCGTACCTTGAGCGCGCCTGACCCGAGCCCGTCAGGTCCAGTCGGTCAGGCCCGACGTCTGAGCCGCGCGGCGAGGCGCCAGGTTGTGGCCTCTTCGAGTCACACCTTCGGTCAACGTGGCACCGCGTGGCTCCGTAGCCGTATCGCGGCGGTGTGGTGCTTGGGCAGTGGCCCGCATGGTCAGTCCGCCAGCGACAGAGGAGAATACTCCAAAACGTGTTCGGCGCGGTGTTGATCGCTACGCTCTAGTCGCACTAGTGAGTGTTGCTGGTGTGCCTCGTCGTTCGTGTGTGGCGAACACATCGTGTGTTTCGGCCGCTATTTGTTTGAGACATGCTAACGAGGAGGAAGATGTCCACCAGAGGAAGGCATCGGAAACGCAGGCCCGACGCCCGACCGCTACTCGAAAGAGCAACGGCCGGGCTTCAGGACAGAGTGTTGCCGCTAGGAGACCCCAGGGTCACGACCGCGCTGATTGGCGTGCTCGTCATCCTCATGGGGCGGTAACTCTGCGTTGTTGGGGTCGGCTGCCGGGCCAACGGCGGCCGACCTCGCTTCCGTGGAACGACTCCACCGGAATCTTCTTACATACCCATGTATGTAAGAAGTGTACGAAGAGTACCAACATCGCCCGACCTTGGGATGGAGAACTACGGAAAACCGGATCTCTGTAATTCATGAACGGGTAGTGGTCAGCCGATGCCGAGTTTGGTCATGGCCCACTCGGCTGCGCCGGTGTCGTCGGTGGCGGTGTAGCGGCGGGTGTAGTGCAGGGGTGGTGTGATCCAGCGGATGGAGCGCCATCCGCGATCGGGGCGGATGGTCCATCCGCCGTATTCTCGCCACAGGGGGTAGCCGGGTCGGTCGCTGCGGTAGTCGCCTCGATGGCGCGGAGCGGTGGTTTTGCGGTGCAGCCACGAGGACAGCACGGTGATGGCGTGTTTCATGGGTGTCCTCAGCAGGTGACGATGCGGGGTGCGGAGGGGAAGTCGGTCTGGGTTGTTGTTCCGTCGGGCGCAGTTTCCCATATGGTGGCGACGCCTTTCCATGCTCCTTCCTGGCAGTCGGCCCAGGCGGCGATGTTGAGTCGGGGCGCGGGGATCTGGATGGAGGACTCGGCTCCCCGGCTGGCCCAGGTGTTGCTCCCGCGTGGTTTGAAGCGGACGGTGAGGTTGATGGAGAACCCGGCCGGGGTGGAGGCGCATTCGGCGTAGCCGCCGCCGATGACGGCGTTGTGCTGGGTGTAGACGGTGCCGGTGTGGAAGGTGAAGGTGCACGACGGCCTCGACGTGGCCGAGGCAGGTGGCGCACCAGTGGTGGCGATCGCGGCGAGCGCGAAGGCTGATGCCGCGGTGAGGCTTGTGAGTTTCATCGGAAGTCCCCCTTCGGTTTTGGTGCCCGGGACGAGCGGTGGTGTTCGCCCGCCTCGGGTTTGTTTCGGGTCAGGGTGCGACCCAGCCCCACGGTCGTGGTCCTCGGAGTCCTTTCAGGCAGGCCAGGCGGTAGTCGGCTTGGCGGCGGGCGTGGTCGGAGACGGCGGCGTGGCGTAGGGCGAACAGGCACAGTTCGAAGGAGCGCACGTCGCGGATGACGGGGTAGCCCTCCCACCGGGTGACATCGGAGCCGTAGGCGTGGGCGAACTGTTGCCATCGCGATGGCGGGTCGGCGAGGGTGTCGGATTGGAACGCGACGGTGGCTTGGTCCCACTGGGGCGGGCCGATGCAGCAGCGTTCCAGGTCCACGACGTGTCCGCCGGTGGCGGCGGTCATGGTATTGGCCGGAGACGGATCGCCGTGGATGACACACCACGAGCTCGGCCACTCCAGCCGATCCCAGCCGGCGGCGAGGTCCTCGGCGCAGCGGCGCAGCCAGTTCTTGTTGTGCTCGCTGGTGAGGCATTGGGTGATGCGGTCGGTGAAGTCGGGCAGCGTGAACCGGGGTAGCCCGAGGTGACTGGGCACTCGTAGCGAGTGCAGCCGTGCGAGCATGCGCCCGGTTTCGGTGGCCTCGGCCGGCCCGCCTGAGCCGAGGTCTTCCCAGAATGTGACCGGCCGCGAACCGACCACGACCGGGTCGGGGACGAGGGGTTCGGGCGCGCGCACGTGGTGGGAGCGCAGCCAGTCCGCTGCCCGGAGTTCACGGATTGCGGTGGACAGCTCACCGGGCTGGTGGACGCGGATGACGGTGGCGGTGTCGGTACGCAGCATGGCGTTGTCGCGCAATCGGATCGCCTCGATCCGGGTGGCCGGGACCTGGGCCTGGGTGCAGGCGGCACGAGCCAACGCGAGAATGTCTCTGCTCCTCATGATGTTTCCCCCTTCCTGTGTCAATGACCTGCGGCCACCAGCGCGGCGGCGGTCTCGAACAGGCCGGCGGAGTTCGCACCCTTGATCAGGACGACATCGCGCCCGCGCAGCGTCTCGGTGATCAGTGCCAGTGCCTGGTCCTTGGATTCGATGTGGGTGACACGGCGCGAGCCTGCCTGGCGTGCGGTGGTGGCGATGAGTTCGGCGTGCGGGCCGCCGACGGTGATCAGGGTGTCGATGCCGAGGTCGGCGACGCAGCGTCCGATGCGGGCGTGCAGGGCCGGGGCGGAGTTGCCGAGTTCACGCATCTCCCCGAGAACCGCAATGCTGGGCCGGGTGTCCGCGGCGAGGGCGGCCAGCGAGACCAGGGCGGCTTCGACGCTCTCAGGGGAGGCGTTGAAGGCGTCGTTGATGACCGTGACCCCGTCGCTGCGCTCGATGAGTTCCATCCGGCTGCCCGAGGCCAGGCTTGCACCGTCGAGCGAGTCGGCGACGGTGCCGAACTCGACCCCGGCGGCCAAGGCCAGCGCTGCCGCGGCGAGGGCGTTGGTCAGGTGATGGGCCCCGACCACGCCCAGTGTGACCGGGGCGGCGTCGTCGCGGTGACGCAGGGTGAATCGGGCGCGGGCGTGGGCGTCGAGGGCGACGTCGGTGGCACGAACGTCGGCTTCGGGGCCGGTGCCGAAGCGCAGCACGCGGGCGCGGGTATGTCCTGCCATGGCCGATACGAGGGGGTCGTCGTCGTTGAGGACGGCGATGCCGGAGGGTTCGAGTGCCTCGACGAGTTCGCGTTTGGCGACCGCGATGGCCTCGCGGCTGCCGAACTCGCCCAGGTGGGCGGAGCCGATGCCCAGGACCGCGCCGATCTGGGGGCGGGCGATATCGGCGAGGTGGGCGATATGCCCGCGGCCTCGGGCGCCCATCTCGAGCACGAGGTAGTCGGTGTCGGCCTGCACACGCAGCACGGTGTGAGGGAAGCCGATCTCGTTGTTGAACGAACGCTGGGTAGCGACGACACTGCCTGCTCGGGAAAGGATTTGGGTGAGCAGGTCCTTGGTCGAGGTCTTGCCTGCCGAGCCGGTGATGGCCAGAATCCGGCCGGTGTAGCGGGCCGCCACGGCATGGGCGAGATCACTCATCGCGCTCACCACGTTGTCCACGATCACCGCCGGAGTGCCGGTCGGTCGCGAGGCCAGCACAGCGACGGCACCGCCCTCGATCGCGGCCACGGCGAAGTCGTGCCCGTCGACCCGCATCCCCGGCAGCGCGGCGAACAGACCACCGGGCTCGACCTGGCGGGAATCGAACGCTGTCGGCGCGGTCACGGCGGCCCACGCGTCGGAGACCGAGTCGAGGCGGCCTCGCACGGCTGCCGCGACCTCGGCGAGAGTCATGGGAATCATGGCTTCCAACCTTTCGATTTCAGTGACGGACGGGGTCTTCACAGACCCTGCATGGTGCTGAGATTTGGTGTGTGCCAGGAGCAAACACGCTGTAACCCGGAGAGATCATTCGGCACTGTGTCCGGGACCGAACTGTCGGGCTGCGGAGAGCCCTTCGCGCTCAGGGCATAGACCGTGTCCGCGCCTTGGGCCTCAGCGGTGGCGTAGCCGTTGGCGACCAGCCAACGCAGCGTGACGGTCACGGGACCGAGCGCGCGGGCTTGGGCGACCTGCCGGGCGGTCTTCCGGCCAGCGCAGAGTGCGTTGATTGCCGCGACTAGAGCATGGGTGAAGCCGCTGTGGTGTATACGCGAGAACCCGTTCACGTGTCTCCTCGGTCTGTGCGTCGGCCGACGGCGGCGTAGGCGCTCAGGTCGTACTTGCTCGGGTGGAATGCCTGGTGCTGGGAGCTGCCGAGGTCGGGTCGCCAGTGGTGCGGGGAGACCAGGCCCGGTTCGAGCAGCTGATAGGGGGCGAGCATCGCGGTCACCGTGGCGCGGTCTCTGGGCTGATAGGGGATGCCGTGGTGGGTGAGGTCCTCGGCCCAGCGGCGGATCTTGTCACCGAAGATGTCGTCGGTGAGGTGGCTGAGGATGACCCAGTTGGTCGCGGGCATGCAGTTGGTCAGTTCCGCGAGTACTCGCGAAGGATCGACCAGAAGTTCGGCGGTGCCGGACAGGCACAGTGCGATCGGTTCGGCCGGATCGAGGAATGCGGTGATCTCGGTGAGGACGGTGGCGGTGTCGGTGATGTCGAGTTGGGCGAAGTGGCGGTTGGGGGTGTTGGCGAGCAGGGCGCGGGCGTGGGCGGCGACGAGAGGGTCGTTGTCGAGGTAGAGGACCCGGGCCTGCTCGATGTTGCGTCCGGCGATGTCTCCGATGTCGGGTGGTAGTGGGATGCCGCAGCCGAGGTCGACGTATTGGTGCACGTCATGCTCGTTGCTGAGGTGTTCCACTGCGCGCAGCAGGAACCGGCGTGCCTCGCACACCGCGACGACGATCCTGTCACTGACCTGTCGGGCGACCGTCCGGTCGATCTCGTAGTTGTCCTTGCCGCCGAGCAGCAGGTTGCCGACGCGCGCGCTGCTGGGCACGTTCTGCTGGAAATCCTGGAACAGGCCGTTCACCTTCGACCCCCTGCAATGACGACGGCCGCGACTGGGATCACCGAGCGTCCGAGTCTGAGCAGCCGGATGGCGAGCGGCCGCGCCCTGTTGTCGGTAACGGGTTGTGGGGTCGACATGTCCGATCCTGAGTGGTTGGGCGGCCAAGCCCCGATCTGCCGGTTCTTGCTGCCGTGACGAGGGGTACGGCGTGAGAGCGGGATCGGGGCTTGGCCGCGCGGTCAGGTGGTTCAGAGGCCGGGGCCGGCGTGCTCGGCCAGGGCCCGGTCGAGCAGGGCGCGGGCGTGCTCGCCGTAGACTGCCTGGTCGGCCAGCAGTTCGAAGGTGCGCAAAGCGAGGGCGATCTCGTCGGCGCCGCTGGTCTCGACCGACCCGGTGACGGTCTCGATGGCGACGCCGGTCTCGTCGTGGATGACGAAGTTGTCGGCCTGGCCGATGAATTCGGCGTCGAGGGGGACGATGCCGATGTCGACGTTGTCGCGGCGGGTGAGGATGTCGCCGAGCTGGCGGATCTGGGCGGCCATGATCGCGTGGCTGCCGACGGTGCGCCGCAGGGCGGCCTCACCGATGAGCAGGTGGAAACGATGCCCGGGTGCGTCGAGCACGTCCTGGCGCTGCATACGCACCGCCGCGGTCGCCTCACTGTCGTCGGGCAGACCGAGCACGGCGGTGCACTTGGACAGGATCGCGCGGGCGTAGTCGAGGGTCTGCACCAGCCCGGGCAAGATCTCCGGACTATAGCTGCGCTGGTACTTGGTGTCGGCCTCGATGTCGATCAGACTGCGCTGCAACGTTTCCAGGCCCGCGTTGTCGGTGGCGGCGTACCAGCTGGAGTAGGACATGATCTAACCGTTCTTTCTTATTTTGGTGGTTGGTTAACTTGCGGGAGTCCGCCAGATGTGGTCGCTGGTGTGGGGGAGCGCCCCCGGAGGTGCGGGGGTGTCGGGGCGGCCTCCGGGGGCGTTTCCCACCCTCGGGCCAACCGGCCAGGGAACCGGTCGGGGTGGTGGCCCGAGGTATTCGGGTGGTTCGGGTGCTGTGGTCAGGCGTGGGCGATGGAGCTGATGAGCGTCGTGTCGCCGGTGGTGCGGGTGGTGATGATCTGGCGCGGCGCGTGAGACTCGCTGCCGGGGTGGTACTCGGTGACGGTGACCGCCCACAGGTCCACGTCGCCGAGACTGGCCAAGGGGGAGATCGTGACGCAGTGGTGGGTGCCAGCCTGGGTGGCGTCGATCCCGGCCTGCAACTGGTCACCGGAGCGGAGTAGGGCCTCGGCGGTGAGGAACCGGCGTGCCTGCTCGGCGGAGCGTTGCACGTAGTAGGCGTAGTTGAAGCCCAGGATCGCGCCGGGACCGGTGTCGGTGTTACCCGGCCCGAAGCCGGATACCACGCCCGAGGGGGAGGTGATTTCGGCGCAGGTGGAGGTGTGCGAGCCCGCGGTGCTTTCGGGGGCGGCCACGATCGCGATCGTGGTCAGGGCTGGGAGGGTGCCGAGAACCGTCGCAGCGATCCAGCGGCGGTTGTGTGAGCGAGGCGTGGCGGCGGTGTCGAGTTTCGCGTACATGGGGATCGGGATTCCTTGACTCGGGCGGGTTGTCGGGGGGGTGGCTCCGGAGTCGCCGGGAAGCGACTCCGGGGCCGCCTCGGCACGGGGCCACGGCCAGGCGAGACGTCGCGGGTATCTCGCCGGGTCACGTGCGGAGGCCATTTGGGTGGTCGCGGCCTTGACGGCAGGGGTCAGGGCTGGAGGTAGAGGCGTTCGTTGGGCAGCCGGGGCAATCCAGCGCACTGGCCGGGGGATACGGCCACAGTTCCGGGCCTGTGAACAGCCACGTCGCAGATGAACACCAGCGCGGCGGTGATGCAGGCGGCGAATTCCATTCGGACGCTGGACATCAGGACGGAGAGTCGGACGTCGGGTTCGTCTGGGCGCGGTGACTGTCTGCTGGCGGGCTTCATTGCCGAGCTGTCCTGGCTAGGAGTGCTCGGGCGCATTCGATCACGACTTCGCCGGAGGGGCGGAACGTGCTGGTCGCCGGGGAGATCCAGGTGCGGATCATCGAGGAGTCCGGGACGGGGGAGGGCAGGGCGATGTCGCCGTCGCGGATGACGATCACCCGGGCGTGCCAGAGCTGGGAGACGATGGCGGGGTCGGTGATGGGCCGGATGTCGGCTCGTAGGAGGAAGGTCCACATGCCTGCGCGGGGGTGGCCGATGATCGACAGCGGAGCGACGCCGCGCAGGTCGAGGCTGTACTTGACCTGTTGTGCCAATGCGGTCGGCATCATCACCGCCCCGACCAGAGATCCGGCCTTCATCGTGATCCGCCCGCTCTGCGGGTCGACGACGGTCGGCAGCGAACACATGCGTCGGTAGAACTCGGACCGGCTGTGGGGAGACTCGGTGAACGGCTGCACCGGTGCGCTGGTCGGCGTCATCGCGATTCCCCGGACGGCTCGGTCACCCTGCTGGTGACCCATCCGGCGACCGTCATCGCGTTGAGCTGACGGACCAGGGTCGACAGCGAGCAGTCGAAGGCGCGAGGCGTCTCGGAGTCGGCGAGGGCGCCCGCTGACTCGCCCGCCTCGGCCGGCGTCACCGCGGGCTGGAGTGAGTTCGGCTCGTTGCTGCCGTTCATGGGCGACCTCCCTGATGCGTTTCTGCTGTCGAGGGATGTCGGATCGGCGGTGGTGGCCGTGGTCTCCCTCGGAAACGGGTTCCTGGTGAAAATCGTGGCCCGTCAGAGGTATCGGGAGGAACCGCACAGTGTTGGCACAGTGTTGGCGTAGCGTAGGCATCTACCAGTTCAGCAGCGGGAATGAGGGGACCGCATGATACGAGGGCGGGCATGGACCGGCTTCGAAGCTGCCGTGCTGCAAGAGGCGATGAGACTGCCGATCCGGGACTTCGCCACCATGCTCGGCATCGAAACCACCACGATCAGCAACTGGAAGTCCGGGCTGAGCGCAGTCAGGCTGCGCGCGAACACCCAAGCCATCCTCGACACCGCTTACGCCCAACGCGCTACCCCTCAAGACCGGGAACGGTTCGAGCAGATCGTGGCCGAAGGCGAAGACGCCTGGCGAGCACGTCACCCGAAAGCTGCGCGCAGAAGTCGCTCTGACTCGAATGCCGTTGAGAGACGCAGTACTGATCTGGCGACGGCCTGCGAGTCGGCGGTGGTGAGCACAGACCTTCGGCAGGCTAGGAGCAATGGCTACGCCGTGCCGAAAACCGATGTCGCGTCGATCGGCAGGTCAAGACTGGTCGGGGTCGATCGTGTGGCTAGCGATGTGTTGGACGTGGAAGAGGTTTCGGCACTGATGAGGACGCGGGCTGCGCCGGGTTCTCTGAGGAGTTTCGCAACCGTGACCGATCTGCTTGCTGGTCAGCGCCAGAGTTTGGCACCCGATGCGCTCATCGGCCCGATTGAGGCTCACCGAGATGCCATTGCATCGTTGTTCCGTGCTGCGAGCGACGATGTGATCAAACGGCGTGCGGGGGCACTGCTGGGTGAGACGTCGGTGGTGGCGAGCCGGGTATGGAGTGCTATCGGTGACCGGTCGATGGCACTCACACATGCCGCGTTCGCCCGAAAGCTCGCCGACCAGCTCCAGGACAAGACACTGGGAGGGATCGCACGGATCTTCGAGAGCAATCTCCGGTCGGATGCAGCGACGCTGATCAGTTCGGACGGGGACGTCGTCATCGGGCTCCGAGTACTCAATGAAGCGGACAGCCTCTCAGCCTCTCTGCCGCCTGCCGCGCGAGCACGAATCGGCGCCGAGCAGGCGCAAGCCTACGCGGTACTGGACCTCCGGGATGAATGCGAGGATGCGTTGACCCGCGCTCAGTGTGCCGCGGAGAGTATCGATGACGACGACCGGTCCGGCCTGTTCAGCGACTGGAACAGAACCCGGATCCAGGTTTATGTAGGCACCTGCCAACTCCTCCTGGGCCAACCGAAACGCGCTATCGCGGCCCTTGTCTCTGCGCTGGCCTCCCCGGAGCTGGATAGCCCCAACGTTGCCCTGGCGGCACGGGTCGACCTGGCCAGTGCGTACGCATTGTCAGGCGAGCTGGACGAAGGATGCCGGGTACTCGGGGAGACCTACGAGGACCTGGCTGCGATGGGCAATCGTCGTGGACTCGAACGTGCGCAATGTGCCCTCGACAGGCTGGCACCCTGGCACAACGAAAAGCCGGTCCTCGCGTTGATGGAGCGAGTCGGCGAGAGCTCCGCCTAGCGCTCGAGCTGAGCAGCTGAACGGACCGTCTGCGCCGAACCAATAGCTTCGAGCACCTCGCTAGGATCCAACCCGCTGACGACAGCATCTGGTGAGTGCTCCCACAGCTCCTCGGCGGTGAGCCGGTGGGCAACCGCGATGACTCCGAAGCCGGCGTGTCTAGCGGTCGCGATGTCGTTCGGCGCGTCGCCGATGATGACGGTACGCGCAGGCTCGATGGGACGTCGGTACTTTGCCTGATAGCGGTCGGCCACAAACGCGGGCAAGTCGAACCTTTCCCGCGCGTCCGAGCCGAATGCGCCGACATCGAGATCGAGGTGTCTGTCCAGACCCGCAACGGCGAGTTTGAACTCCGCTGACACACGCAGATTCCCGGTCAGCGCAGTCTGGACATATCCGTGCTCAGCCAGAGCGTTGATCGTTCGCTCTGCACCTGGATAGGCTGCCTGGTCACGAGCGAGCTCGGCTTCGCCCTGCCTCATGACCTGCATCAGCACCTCGGCGTATCGGCCGAAACCCCGTTCGGCGACATCGTTGGCAACTCCCGAAGCGACCGCTGTGTCCACGACGATGGACTCGTCGGTGTAGCCATGTACTCGCGCAGAGGGGAAAACGACAGCAGACTCCTCGATGCCGTACGTGCGGGCAACTGCCCGCCGAAGCCAGCGCAGATCCGCCGGAATCAAGGTGCCGTCGACGTCCCAGATGATCAGCCCTGCCCGTGTCTCAGCCATGTTCATCGATTCTGGCAGACGGTAGCCGACCCTGCAGCACCTCCCAGCTCTCGGCCGGGGGCAACTCCACCAGCTCACCCACCGTGTTAGCGGTCAGTGCGCCGGTCACGAGTGCAGACAGCGCCCCAGTTAGTTCAGTCACGAGCCCATCATCGCAGTCAGCAGCGGGACACCACCGCGATACACCATCACTACACCTACATGCCCGACCAAATGCGAAAACAGGTAGAGCGGCAGCGGTATCGGCGTCTTCGGATCGAGCCTGTGAGACGATCCAGTGCATGGGGTGGGTGCGAGAGTTCGTCCGCGATGTGGGTCCGTATGTGTTGCTCGCGGTGATGGTGTGTTGTTTCCCGTGTGGCGCGCTATTCGGTATGTGGAATGCCAACCCCACGGAGAACGGGCCAGGTGGTGAGGCCTCGTGTGACACCGGTCTTCCGATGGTCTCTACGGTGGTCTTCGACCGGGGGGTGCAAGATCCATCGGCGACGGCGTACGGCAAGCCGGTGCGTCTGGTCGCGGTGGAGGGCGATACCACCGTGGTAGAGATCAGGGCGCTATTCGGGTGGGTGACCAGTACTGTGCGCGCCCCCGAGGGGGCCACCGTGCAGGGCGGACTCACCGATGCCTACAACACGGTGACTATCGTCGACATCACTGCGGATCGAGTGATCATCGAGATGGAAGGCGCCAGTGATGCAAAGGAGCGACGGTCTATGCCGTTCAGCTCCCACACGTCTCTGATCGCGACGCCGAGTCCTGTCGCCGGAGCCCTACTTCGCCGCGGTGAGGTCCACACTGTGGCGCTGGCGGGTTCGACCGCACCGAGGTGATGCCTTTCTTCGCCGAGTCCTCGCTTCGTAGGCCTGGCTCTGGGCGATGAACTCGTGGGTTCTGTATGAATCAGCTCGTCGAACCCGCGGTGACCCGCGTTGCCCCTGCCGAAGGCTGACGATGGCGGCAGGGGCACGCGTCGTGCCGCGCGTTCTAGTTGTGGGGATCGGCGGCGCTCGGGGAGCGGCTGATGATCTCCGCGCCCGGGATCAGTCCCGCGATCGCCGGCGCGGCGGTGACGAGGACCGGGTCGCGGGTGGGCAGGGCGGGGGGCGAATCCGGTTCCGACGTAGATCGCGACGCCGGTCGCACCGCCGAGCTGGTCGGCGGCGCGCTGGATGCCGGAGGCGATTCCAGCGTCATCGTCGGTGGTGCCGCTGACGGCGATGTACTGCAGGCCGTGCCGCCGATGAAGTGATCCAGCGCGAGACCGCGCGTGGCACTCTGGATTGAGTGTAGGTGTGGCGGCGCTGCTGACCTCGGCTTGCGAACGCATCCTGAGTGCCCGGGAGAGGACCGGGACGGAGGCTTGCGCGACTGCGCGGCTCGACGCGCCAGGTTCGTGTCGATCTGACCCGTCCATCGCTGCAGGCTCCGCGCAGGCGTGGGTAGAAGGAGAACAGTGCCACCGACGGTCCGGTCCGAACCAGACCGTGCCTGAAAGACAAAGGGGGATTGGCGTGTATCTCGTTTCGGCTCTGCTGTGCGGCCTTGTCGGTGCACTGGCGTTCGGTACCTCGCGTGTGCTCGGAATCGCGCTGCTCGTGATCGCGGTGCTGATACTGGCCGGCCCAATACTGATGAAGCTCTGGAAGGACTGGGATCACGCGATCCATGCCGTCCCCTTCATCATGGCTATCCTGTTGTTTCTTGAAGCAGCGTTCTACCTACGGGAGTCGCTCACTGTCCCGGGAGTGGCCGGGGTGGTCATGGGCAGCGCGGCCCTGCTCGTCGGCGCGCATGCGGTGTGGAAAGACTTCTTCTGAGCGGCAGGCCGCGGCAGCGGATGGGACGACGACGCGGTGTTCCCGATCCGTGCCGCGGTTGTGCTGACCGGCGGTGGCGTACTGCTCGACGTCGGCCGCTGACCAGGTCGTCTCACCCTCGGCGACCCCGAGTGCAGGGCGAACCATGCCGCCGGTCCCCGCCGCCGGGCGCGAACGTCGGCGCGACCTCCCGAGCGCGGCTACGCCGAGTCCGAGCAGCGTTCAGGGTCAGGTGTTCTGGATCCCGCCGAACGAACCAGTCGGCAGCTGGCCGGGCCCGAACCCGATGGCTCTTGCACCGGTAGGGGTAGGAATCTGGGCCGGGTAGCAGTCCGCACCCTTCGGGTTCGCCGACAGGCTGTCGAGTATGCACCCTATGTTGACCTGGCTACTACCTGTCGACATGGCTAGTGTCTGGGCCGAAGGAGCCGCAGCCAGAGCCACACCCGCGGCCAAGACAACCACGACACCACCATACTTGCGAACATTCATGTCCTCAGGATTGCACCGGGCCGCGAGCCGCGAGAGGCTTTGCCTGCCCATAATTTCAGGGGCGTTGGGCTCCCGTTTCACCCGATCGCCCAGCACGGGACCGTCCGCGAGCGACAAGCGCCGATAGCCACCCGCGGTTGGCCGTGAGGCCACCGGCGACAAGCCGCAACCTCTGGTGGATGCGGCGGACCTCAGATCCTGGTGCGCACCGGAAGGACGATGGTTCCCACGCCCTGCCCTCGCTGCCCTCGTCGCGCGGGCTGGCCCCGGCGCTGTTGTCCTCGGTGTGGCGAGCACGGTTGACGCTGTGGGGGACACCAGTTCTCGGGGCAGGGAAACCGGTGGCTTTCACCGGAATACGGAGGGGCTTAGCCTCGGGCGGATCGAAACGACCTCTCTCGATGGGATCCCGATGAAACGATGGAACAGGACCGCCCTGGCGGCGGTCGGCGTGTTCGCCGTGCTCGCTCTCACCGCCGGCCCTGCGCTGGGCGAGCCGGTACGTATCCCGCTCGAGGACGCTGACCCGGTGCCGGTGCCTGTGGCCGACAGCGGGCTCGACGGGCTCACCGGATCCGCGCAGTTCCTGGCCTACTGCCTGGCGCACCCACCTTGAAAGAACTCCGCCAGCCCGGCCACGACCCGCGGGGAAGGATGGTGCGCTGGCCGGTACGCAGCTGGGACAGGTACGGAGCCGACACCGCCACCCCGCGCGCCGTCAGCGTCGCGGACCGTGGCCAGAGCTGCCGCAGCCCGGTCAATCGGTACGTCGAGTGCATGAACGGACCATGAACATGGCTGCGGTCCGGTCAACGTGCTAGTTCCGGAAACTCACCGGCCTAAAGAGGAAGCGGGGTCGACCTCGGTGACATCGCGGCCTGACTGCGTGGGGAGCTGGTCACCTGCCAACTGTTCTGCTTCCGGATGTCGTTCTCCGGCAGAGCTGTTCACCGAGTGACTCTTTCTGCAGGTCAGGAGGTACTCTTCGAGGTCGGCAGTCGACTCTGTCGTGGTCAGCGTCGAAGCGGCTCCGGGAAGAGCCCTACAGTGTCAAGGCGGATTCCCAGGTGCTCCTCCAGTGCCCGCACCAAGCCAGCGCCGTCCATCAGCTGAATTCGCTCGTGTCGGCCGGCGAATTCGCGGGCAGACGCTGTGAAGGGGCCGGTTGTCACAAGGAATCCCTCATCGAATCTCCTCTGCGTTATCACGCCGGCGAACGAACGAACCGCCTCCGCGTCTAGTGCACGAGTTGCATGCTTCACGCTTATAGCACAGGTTTTGCGCTGCGGTGATTTGCTAGTCAGAATGAAGTCGACGCTGCTATCGGCCGGGCTTAGGGCGACCGAGCCCCGTCCCATCACGGTGAACAAGGCCTGAACTAGCAAGTAGAGATGGGCGGGACCGAGCTTTCGAAGGTTCGGGGTGTCGCGATGGAGGGACGGGTACCTGCCTAAAACCTCGTCGACCCTGTAGCCGGCAGCGATACCGCTGGCCCATTCCCTGTCGTAGCCGCAGGTCGAGAAGTGCCTCAGGTCGAGTCCCGTATCGCCCCACCATATTCTTGACTCGCTCTCGCGATCGTCGACGCGGACACCGTTCACATCGTCCGTGAATCCACTTCTGCGCAGGTGGAACTTGACCTCTGGTTTGGAGGCCTCGCAACACCATCCGATGACTAAGTCTCTGGGCCAGTGTGACCGTGTATGTGCCAGGCCGTGGGTGGAGCCAATCCGTCTCAATACTGCGGGTCTCCTCAGTACACGGCTGAGAACGCGGTCACGCCGTTGTGCTCCGGCAGTATCGAAAAATCTCGACCAGCTGTTGAGGTAGTTGACTTCGCTTTTATGAGCTGAGTCGGGATAGTCCTGCCAGATTGGGTCATAGTCGCCATGGTCGGAGGAAGCAGGGCGTAGGTCGAAGCCCGACGGCACCCGCAGAACCAAGCCAGCCGCAGACCGGAAATCCGCGAGCACGAGCGTTCCGTCCGTGAGACCCCGCGGGCGCAACCCAGGAACGCCTCGCAGTCCACCGAAGTTGTGGTCGTGGTACGGCAGCAGAATGTGCACAACCGCATACGCCATCAGGGGATGTGGCTCGAGTCGTAGGAATCCCTGCGATGTGAGTCCGGCCTTCTGGATTCCCAGCAGCGCACCATCCAGCTGGCCATCACTCAACGCCTCAGCCAGTTCACATGCCGCGATGGCTTCGAGTCTCTGCTGATCTGGTGTACTTGCCTCGGGAACAGGCCTTCGCCGGGTAATCAGTCCTTGCTCGAACCACCTCTGACACTCCACGTAGCTGACGCCGGTTGCAGCGGAGCACAGGCGTGCTGCTTGTGCTTTGTTCGACGACTTAGTCACGCTCTTCTCCCTGCGCCGCAGCCGGGCGGCGGAAGGGGCTCGCTGGTCGCCGACCCGCTGTCAGCGCGCCGATCAAGCGGGCGCTAACCCTCGCCCGTTGCTCCGCGTCGCAGTCTTTCGCCAGAAACTTGGCCGTTCGAACGATCTCGATGTCGGAGACAGTCCTTGCCAAAATGATGACACAGTTGAGTACCCCGACCACAAGCAACGTTGTTCCGAACGCGGACACGTCACATCCTCCGTGCTGTCCGGCGCAGCAGTCAGAGGCAGGTACATGCATCCTGCGCAAGTTTCGACTCATCTGTGCACGTGTGGAGGGTGAGCGTCCTTCAGACTCGTTGCAGGACAAGCCGGATACCTGCAAGTAGCGAACCGCGCCCCCGTGCTGGGCACCACCGAACTATAGCCGATCTCAGCGGAAGCAGGAAAGGGCACGATCGGGTCTGGACACCACGACGTGGGTGTCCATCAATTGACTCCGTTGCCCTCCACGCCGTGTCGAGTAAGAGGCCCCACCGGGTTGTGGGTCGACTGCGAGTACCACATCGTCGGTCGAGGTTGCCCGGCCGAGCATCGGCCCACGCGAGTTCGGCCGCGATCGACAGGCGAACTTGTCTGGCGATCACCGGTGTAAACGCGCCGTCGGGCAGATCGCGTGACACCCGTGGCGCGTCGGTGGTCAGGCTCTTGACTCACCAGCAAATGATGTATCAAGTGATCGGCGCCCGCCCGTCGAGCCGCCGAGGACGACCACGAACTGGGTTACGGTTTTGTGCTGTCCAGGGTGCAGAGATACCTCGACGATCAGGTCAGTGGGGTTGGGTGTGATCACATCTCGGTTCGGGCCAACCTGCCAACGCCGGACCTGTTCATCGTGGTTGGTCACCATCTATTGATCATCGGTGTACTACGGGTCGAGGTAGTCTGCCCACGCCGATATCGTTACAGGCGTTCGGTCATCGACATGACTGTCACTCAGCTCGCGACGCGCCGCTGCCGCTTGGTAGTCGTCGAGGAGCCGGAAGAAGGCTCCAGTCCGGTCTCGCCCTCCGGAAGGTGGTGCTCGATCGCTGCGGCCCAGTCAAGCGACATCCCCCAGTCGAACATCGATCCCAGCCATCCCGAATGGTTCCGTCGGGGCAGGCTCGAACTCCTCGAGGCTCGGTGCAAACCACAACACAGCTCATACCTGATCCCCGGCACCCGAGTCGGCCAGCGGCCCCGCAATACCGACGGGCGCTGCTATTCGGGCGGCACCAGGCTGACGGCGTTTAGAGCTCGGGTCCGAAGTCGGGTCGAGGTGACGGCCGGTCGTCGATGTCGAGGGTGTCGTCGACGGTACAGGACGGCTCTGGTGGGAAGGTGGGTGTGCGCGGGTGATTCTCGGCGGGGCACTGCGTCGGGGGCAGATCCTGACGGTGCTGCTGCTCGTCCTCATGGGCGGTGAGGCTAGCGGTCAGATTCCGGCGCACCGTGTCCACCGAGTGTCGGCGCTGGAGGGTCTGCTCGGCTTCGAATTCTTTGCGGCGTTGGACTATTCGTTCGGCTGCTGCGGTTTCGGTCTGTGCGAGCTGATCGGTGAGTTCAGTGATTGCTCGATGCTGTTGCCGGGCAGCGGTGCGGGCCTGATCGTGGGAGACGGTGGCGGCGCGCAGCTCGATGGTGAGGCTGTTGATCCGGGACTGGATAGGGGCGCGTTCGCGGCGGCGCCGCGTCGAGATTTGGTCGAGTTCGGTTCGGGCGGCGTCGAGCTCGGCGGCTACCCGGTGGAGTTCGCGCGCGGCGAGGTCGCGGCGCCGTGCAGACTCGTGTGCTTCGCGCCTGGCTGTGTCGAGTTCGGTCCGGTGCCGGGTGAGAAGTGGGTCAGGTGGTTGGTGGTCGGGGAAGCGTCGCCGGGCGGGTCCGTAGAGGTCGAAGTCTTCTTCCAGGGTGGTGAGTCGGTGGCGTAGTTCGGTGATCGTGTCGGCGAGCTCGTCGTCGCTGAGCTGCTGGATCGGAGTCAGTGCGAGCGGTGGTGTGGTGGGTGGGTGGTCGCGGATCCAGGCTTCGATGGCCGCGCGGCCGGTGGTGTCGAGGGTGCGCCAGTCGCGGCGCAGTATCGCCAGCGCGGCTGGTGGGGGTTTGGTGGCGGTGAGGTGAGTGCAGCGTGCCGCGAGGTGTTCGGTCGGGTGGTGTTCGGGGATCCCGGTGTGGCCGTTGTCGCGGCAGGGTTGGCACAGTCCGTCGTCGGATCGGCGCGGTGGGATCGGTGTGGTGTCGGTGCGGGAGCGTTCGAGGTTGCATTCGACGCAGGCCAGCCCTTCGACGGGTGCTGCGGCGGCCCGGTCGTAGTCCAGCGGGAACCCGGTCGACGCTCTCGTTGGGTCGTCGGGTTCCTCGGATGCTGTGTCTGGGTTGTCGGCGACGTAGGCCTCGGCGATGTCGAGTCCGGCGGCTTCGACCGGGTCGAACTCGGGGCGGGTGCGAGTCGGGTCGAGGTACTCGCGGTGATCGCGGGCAGCGCGGCGGGGGGTGGTTGTCTGGTGTTCGGAGCGTTGATACACGCCGGGGTCGGTGGTGGGTGTGCAGGCGTGGATGAGGTCACGGTGTTGCGGGAATTGTTGTGCCGCCCACTGCAGGCGTGCCTTGGCGACAGGGAAGCTGTAGCGGTAGAGGGTGTCGGCGACCGCGTTCAGCACCGCTTGCTGTGCCTCGGTGAGGGTGGTTTGCAGGTTCTGGAACGCGGTGAAGGCGCTATCGACATGTCCGGACGCGAACATGGCAGCGATCCGATCGAGGTGCTGAACAGCGGGATCGGTTGTGGCTTCGTCCTGGGCAGTCGCTGCCTCAGTGTGTTCGGAGACGCGGTGCAGGCCGGGTTCTGGTGTAGGTTCCGGCTTTGCCGATGGAGGTTGGGGCGCCATATGGATTGTCTGTTCAGGGTCGAATGCAGATGGTTCGGTGGCGACTGGCTGGTCGTCGGTGGGGGTGTGGTGGACGAGGGTGTCGATGCGCCAGCTGAGTGCGGCGGCGAGTTGATCGGCGCGCAGTGCGGGCGCATCTGCCGGTTGTGCGGCTTGCAGGAGTTCGTAGGCGGTGGCCAGCAGATCCCGCGGGTGCCAGTCGGTGGCGCGTTCGACGGCAGCGACCAGGCGCGGCCAGCCCGCCTGGGCGGCGACCTGGGCGGCGAGGTCGGGGCCGAGGATGTCATCGAGGTCGGCGAGCCAGGGCGGGCGTAGCCGATCCCCATGCGTGGTGTCGAGTGCGGAAGCCTCCAGTTCCAGGCGCGCCCACAGAGCCGCAGCGGGCATCTCATCGGGCAGGGCCCGTTCGGCCGCGGCGGTGGTGAGCAGGATTTCGATGTCGAGTCCAGCCTGGGCGGCGAGGTCGATCTTGTCCGCGATCACCGGCCAGTAGACGTCAGCGCTGACGCGGGAGTCGATGCGGTCGCAGACTTCCTGCCACCGGTGCCGGGGCAGTTTCGGGTCGCCGAGGACCGCGGCGATGCGCGCGTCGAGCACGCATTGGTGGTTCTTCTCGACGGCGGTATGGCGTGGTGGTCCGGTGGGCCGGTGGTCGCTGTCGGGGATGGCGAGCCCGGCCCGCCACACCGCCACTCCGCTCAACAGGCCCGGGTCGGTGCGGAGCAAGGGCCGCGCCCACACGGGTGCGGTGGTCGCCGTCCACGCCGCGGTCGCGTCAGTGATCTGACGAGCCAAGGAGGCGATGATGCGTGCCCGGGCGAGTACCGGTGCGCTGATGTCGGCTGCGACAGTTCCGGCGGGTAGACCGGGTGTCCATGCCAGGGGTCCGGTGCCCGCGGAGTGGGCGCCGGTGGGGTCCAGGCGCCAGTCCAGGACCGCGGCGCGATCACGGGCAGAGTCGAGCTCGCGTTCTTCGACGGCGGCGCGGAGCTCGTCGGCGGGGTCGGCGCCGGCGAGTGCCAGCAGCGCCAGGTGCTGGCGCAGGACGGGGTATGCGGGGCTGTCGGTGAGGTTGTCGACGAGTTCATCGGCGAGCTGATCCAGCGTGGCGAGTTGTGGTTCACCGAGCGCGTGTTCGGCGGCCAGGCCGAGGGTGTCGAGGTAGATGTCGATGGCGGGACCGATGCGCTGGTGCGGGTCGAGAGCATCGCGCAGTTGGGTGTGCGCGGATTTCTGTGCGCCGTCGCGTTCCAGGATCCGGGTCAGATGCTCGACGGCGGTGCGTGGATAGTGCGCGGGTTCGGTGTAGATGGCGCCCTCTTCGCCGTCCAGCGCGGTGACCACGTAGGCGTGGTTGGCGTGCACGCCGCGGGTCATCGCGACGTAGAACTGCTGGCGTGTTTCGCTGCCGGTGAGCGCGACGTGGCAGGTGTCGGCGGTGATTCCCTGTGCGGAGTCGATCGTCGCCGCATACCCCAAATGCACGTGCGCGCGGACGTAGTCGGCAGGCAGTAGCACGAGTTCACCGGTTGCGCGGCCGTGTGATCGGTGCTCGACAGTCAGTGAACCGGCGTCGTGGACGGTGGTGACGGTCCAGGCGTAGCCGTTGCGCACCCAGTCTGTGGTGCCGAACCGGAGGCGGGGATCGTTGCGGCGGGTGCGCACGATGTCGCCGACCGAGGCGAGTAGTCCGTCGCGTAGGGCTGCGCTCGGGGCGGATTCGGTGCCGGACTTGGCGAGTCGTTCAACGCGTGCGCGGGCGTTGAGCTGACCGACCACGTCGTGGCTGCTGGCCAGCATGATGGTGTTGTGGCCGGAGGCGATGTCACGGGCCCAGGCTTGGTAGGTGTCTTCGTGGATGCTGCCGGTGTGCCCGGCGTGGACGCGGTCGTTGTCGAGGTACCACGCCAACGCCATGGGGTCCCCGTCGCGTATGCCGATGGATGCGGTGGCTTCGCCGGTGGAGGCGAAGCGGACCACGTGCGACAGGGTCAGGACTTGTTCGGGGGTGGCGTGAGTCATGTCGGTGTGGGCGCCGCCGGCTTCGATCGCGGGCAGCTGGCGGTCGTCGCCGAGGCATCGGATCGTTGCGCCGCGGCTGGTGAGGAACTGCAGCAGTTTCAGTCGTTTGGTGTTGCCGAGTTTGACGTGCTCGTCGACGATCACGAGTGTCTCGGTGTCGATGTCGAGGACCCACTGCGGCAGCGACGGCGGATACTCCCGCGCCAGGGCGAGGTTGTTCGGTCCGGGGGTGTGGCGGGCGACGACGTCGAGTAGTTTGTCGACGGTTTCGGCACGGGTACCGATGGACTCACCCAGGACAGCCGAGGCCGCGGCGGTCGGTGCCAGACCGAGGACTGTTCCACCGCTGGATTGCCAGGCGGTGGTGAGGACTTTCATGGCGGTGGTCTTGCCGGTGCCTGCGGGGGCGTTCGAGGTGTGGACGCGCATACCGGAGGTGGCGAAGGCGTCGATGACCGCGGCTTGGCCGGCATTCAACCGCCGATCGGGATGAGCGGTGTTGTAGTCGGCCACTGCGGCCGAGACCAAGTCGGTGGGCAGGATGCGAGCGCCGGTGGTCAGTGAGAGGGCGATGAGTTCGGCTTCGACGGCGAGTGTGTCGGTGGTGGTGTAGACCTGGGAGTTCGCGCGGGTGTGTAGCGAGGTGCCGTCGCGGCGGCGCAGATACTGGGGGATCGCGTGCAGGGCCGGTTCTTGGGTGAGGTCTGGATCGCCGCGCGCGATCACCGACGGCGCGGCAATGGCAGCGGCGAAGACTCGCTCGGAGACCGTCTGCCACTCGTCGGGTGGGACGAGTCCGCGCAGTTGTCGTTCGGTTTCAGCGCGTAGGTTGAATTCGCGCCAGGTCGGTCGGCGCTCGGACAGCGCGGTGAGTGTGCGCTGCGCGGTGGTGGTGATGAAGGCCTCGGTCGGGGCGGGCCGGCTCGTCTGCGGGGGTGTCAAGACCTGGGTGAGGAGGTCGTCGACGGCGTCTTGGCTTCCGAGGACCGTGGCGGCTTGGCGGCGCCAGTGGTCTCGTTGGTGTCCGTGGGAGCGGGGGAGGTGTTTGTGCGGCCGGGTTTCGAGGGTGGCTTGTTCGGCGAGTTGGTGCATTTCAGCGGGGTCCGGCTCGCGGCCGAACGTGGTCTGGAAGGCGTGGGTGAGTTGGTCGAGGCGGGTGCTGATCGCGGCACGGCGCTGGGACCAGGCGTCGATGAGTTCGACCGGGACACCGATGATCTCGCGGATCGCCAGGTCGTGGACGTTGCGGTCACCGCGGTTGGCGAACCGCATCCCGAGGGCGGTTTCGAGGTAGTGCTCGATGCGGGTGTCATAGATTTCCGACGCGGTGACCTGGGCTTCATACAGGCTGCGTGAGTCCAGGGTGCGCCACTTGCCGTCGGGGGCGCGGACCTTGTTCGCGATCAGATAGTGCGCGTGCAGGTCCGGATCGCCGGCACGGGAGTCCCGATGAGTGAACGCGGCCGCCACCATCCCGTCGACATCGACCTGCCGTACACCGTTGCGACCCATCCGCGTGAACACCGCCTGCCCCTCCAGCCAGCGCAGCGCGTCACCGATCGCGCACTGATGCGCGGCCTCGATCCGGGCTGCGATGTCAGGTGGGGCGAGCGCCCACACGACCGACACCGACTTCACCGGGCTGAAAGTGATGTCGAACCCGGCCACAGCTACCCGCGCCGGGCGCGAGTTCTTCGCCACCCACCCCGACAGTTCGCGCGCGTTCAACGGTGCACGACCGTACTCGAGCGTGAACATTCCGGTGGCGACTTCGGTGCGGATTTCTGCTCTTTCCATCGCGGAAATAGCGTCGGTCGGGTCCCTGTTTCGGGCAACGTTGTAGGCGCGGTAGGCGTCGCGGCACAGGTTGCGGTATTCGGAGGAGGGTGCGTGTTCGGCGAATTTCGCGCCGAGTTTGATCGCCTTGTCCGCGGCGCGGATGGCCTGGTGGGTGTTGGCGCCGAGCGCGATCTGGGTGTCGATTACGTGGTCGGCGATCGCGTCGGCGTTGGGGTGAATGCCTTGTCCGAACAGGTTTTCCATCTGCTGCTCGGTGACTTCGTCACCGTCGGTGAGGCCGAGACCGGCCAGGCCGGAGCCTCGCCAGCGTCCTGGTGCTTCGCCGTAAGCGCTGTAGTAGTCGGCCAGCGAGGACCGGCCACGCGCAGTCGTGTCGTTGGCGGCGATATTGCGCAGATAGTAGAGGTAGCCGTTTCCTGCGGCGACCTTGTGAATGGTCGCGACCATGCTTCAATGGAGCGCCTGAAATGGTCTGTAATTCAAGGTGTTCGGCGATATTCTCAGGAACGGGTGGGCTGTTTTCGCTGGTCGTGACGAAACTGGTATCCGAGATGCCAGATGTGTGCTTGTGAAAAGTGAGGGAGGACGGGGGGTTTGGAGGGTGCGGCAATGCGGAGAGGAGGAGTGGTGAGTTGGTTGGGAGCGGCGGAGCGCGGTGACGAGGCGGGGTGTGGTGGTGGGTGGATCAAGGAGGATGCGTGCGTCAGCGGTGTGGCCTGGCTGCTGTTGCCGGGTGCGCCGGACTGCCGGGCCTGCGATTCGCCTCGGTCCCCGCGCTGCGGCGCGGGGAACGTCGGCCGGGCGCGGACCGCTGACGTGCAGCCGCGGAGGTGCAGTGGCGGCGCAACGTGGTGCCATCCGATCGGGTCGCGTAACGGCGGCCCGTCGTTGGCGACGACGTCACCGAACACCCGTGATCGGCGTTGGCAGAAGTCCCAGCGTGCGGCGAGATGTTCATCGCCGCGGTCGGGGTGATCGTTGAGCGCGGCCAAGACACGTCGCAGAACAACCGCGACGTTTGTGTCGGTGGAGGCGTGGATGGCGAATCGCTCGACGTGGCGGACACGATCATGCGGTCGATAGCCGAGGAAGGCGGTGTCGTTGTCAGCGACTGAGATGGTGACCACGCGGATGTCGGCACGGCGAGTGGCGCGGGAGACGGTGAGAGGCCGGGCACGACGGTGACGGGCACGACGCAGCACGGGATCCTCCGATCTGAGCGAAGGGCGGGGCGCCGTCCGGGACTGGACGACGCCCCGCGAACGCGTGGCTCGGAAAAGTCAGGCCGCCGCCGCCCGGTTGGCCCGTGTGCTCGGTTGGTAGAGGCCGAGGTGGACTCGGCACTGGGTGCAGAAGCCATCGTCGTGGACGGGGACGTAGCGGGTGCAGGCTTCGCAACGTCCGCGCCGTTGCCCGGCCGGGACCGCTGGTCCGCCTCGCCGCGCAGGGCGCCGCGCGGGTGCGGGTTCACCGGCAGGTTCGTCGAGGAGGAAGTTGCCGTCCGCGTCGTAGCGGGGCGCACCGGGCAGATCCTGGTTGGCGCGGAGGAACTGGTCAAGCCCGCGGGCGATCCACTCGGGTGCGCGGCGACGCACTTCATCTATCAACGCGACCGCCGCGGCGCGGTAGTGGGTGGCCCAGTAGGTGCAGTAGGCGATCGTGAGGTCGGTGGGGGTGAACCCGCCGGGCAGGGTCGGCAGGCCTGGCCGGTCGTCTTCGCGGCAGTGGTCGCACAGTCCGTCGTCGGAACGCAGCAGCCCGTCGCGGACGTGGACGGGTCGCCGGTCGGCTTCAGCGCGTTCGATGAAGCACACCACACACCGCCAGCCGTGGGTCGGGGTCATGGCGGTGCGGAAGTCGTCGAGCCCGTTGCCCTGGAACAGGTACTGATTGCGGCGGTCGGCTCGGGACCCGAGCCGGGTGCGGCGCTCAGCCCAAACTCGGGAGTCCTCCGGGTTCTGCACCCGTTCGCCGGCGAGGGCCCGGTCGTGATCGTGAGCGGCGGCGACATGACCGCAGTACTCGTGATCCCAGATCGCATCGATCAGCTCAGCAGACTTCGCCGCCGCCGCGCCAGCTCGGCGTCCGCCAGCAGTGGCGGTGGTGGCACCGGTGAGGCGGACACCACGGTCGAGGAGTTCGGCGATGCGCCGGTTCACCCGGTCCCGGTCGTCGATTTCAGTGTCGACATAGAGCGCCTCGGCGACGTAGTCGCGCACGACCAGCGGTTCGTGCTCGGCCGGGCGGCGTTTACCCCGCGAGGCGGCGCGGTCGCGGATCTGCTCGGGTGTCAGGCGGGAGGCATCGACCCGGCGTGTGGCGGGTGCGGACAAGCGCGGCAGCGGGTTGCGCCACACCCGGATGGACTGACGCGGCATCTCCGCGGTGTCGAGTTGGGCGTGCAGGGCGGCGAACTCGTCAGCGACGCTGGTGCGGTTGGCGCGGGCCCGGTTCTCCAGGACCTGAGCCAACGCGGCATCGGAGTGCGAGTGCAGGCCGGGGTCGGTGTCGGGGACCAGACATAGCAGGCGCTCGCGTTCGAGGTCGTCGCCCTGGCTCCAGCGTGCTCGCAGCCGCGTGAGGGCGGCCTCGCGCGGGTAGAGGGTGAAACACTCGACCATGAAGTCGAGCACGTCCCAGTCGGCGTCGGTCGCCAGGTCCAGCGCGGACCGGAACCTGGCGATCGCGGCGCGGCGGTCACGGGCGAACTCGACCTCGATGGCGGAGATCGCGTCGAGGAATGCATGTGTGCCTGGGACGGTCGCCGGCTCACTGGCGGGTTCGTCGCCGACGTGGATCGGCTCGGGGTCGGTGGTGATGCCGGAGGCGGTCATGTCGAGTTCGTGGAGTTCGAGTCCCGGCTTGAGGGTGTAGGTGGTGTTGGGGACGGCGGATGCGGATACGTCGATGGACACAGTGGTCTCCTGACTTCGATGGTGAGGCAAGCTCGGCACCGTGAGCGGGCTGGGACTGCCACGCTCTTCGCGACATAGGGGTGCCGGGCTGGGGTGGGCCCAGCCGAGGGCGTCCGACCAGGTCAGTGGGCGACGCGACGGCAGGAACGCGCCAAAGCGTGCGCGAACGAATTCCTGCCCCAGACCGGCGGACTCGGCTGGGTGGGGAGGGGAATTCGTTCGTGCCGGGCGCGGGCCTGACGGCGTGGCGCACGCTGGCCTGGTAGCCCTCGAGCGGCTGGGCCCGCCCCAGCACGGTGCCCCGACCCACCACCTGCCTGCCCGGCTCGCCAGCCGCGGGCTTCCTGCCTGTGGGAACGGCATGGCCAGCACCGGACCGCTGTATCTCGGAGCCGCAGACTCCGGTGGCCGCTAGAAGGGTGGTTCGCCGCTGATTCCGCTGGTGCCGGCTCCGGTGGTGGCAGGCGCTGCCCAAGGGTCGGCGTCGTCGGTGTCTGCGTGGGCTGCTTGCGTGTTCCACGGGTCGGTGTTGTTGCCGTGCGCGGTAGGTGCTCCGGCGGCGGGGTTCGTGGTAGGTCGACCGAATCCGCTGTCGGTGCCGGTGCGGCGGTTGGTGCGTGTGACAGTGGCGGTGGCGTAGCGCAGCGACGGTCCGACTTCGTCGACGTCGAGTTCGACAACGGTGCGTTTGTCGCCGTCGCGGGTCTGGTAGGTGCGCTGTTTCAAACGGCCGCTGACGATCACGCGCGCGCCCCGGGGCAGTGACTCGGCGATGTTCTCCGCGGCCTCGCGCCAGAGACTGCACCGCAGGAACAGTGCCTCGCCGTCTTTCCACTCGTTGGTTCTGCGGTCGAAGGAACGCGGCGTGGACGCGACGGTGAAGTTCGCGACCGCATCGCCGGCCGGGGTGAATCTGAGCTCGGGGTCGGCGGTGAGATTGCCGATGATTGTCACGCTGGTATCGCCTGCCATGAGCATCCTCTGGGGGGTCGAAGCACGGATGATGGGCACGGGGCCGGCCGATGTGCGGTCAGCTGTCGGTGGGGAAACCGCCCATGCTGGGTGGGGCGGGTGGCTGTCTGTCGTCGGTGGGCATCCCGCTGCCGCTAGATCCGCAAGTCCCCTGGTGGTCTCCGTGGCCGGATTCCATCAGAGCTCGTTGTCGGTCCGGCTTTCGAGAGTCGGAAAGGTCGAACCGACCGTCCAGTGCAGCGTCACAGTGGCGTTCTCGATTTCGCGGGCTACGGCGGAGAGGCGGTCCGGTTCGTCCCCTTCGATCCGGACCGCCAAATAGGTGGCCCTCCTGATGATTTGGTCTCAGGCCGCGTCAGCGAGTTCGCCCGACTCTTCGCTGTCCTGCCTGACCGCTCCGTGCTCGGTGGGCTCGGCGACCCGTGACGGGTCCTCGGTCGACTGGATGGCGGGGATTGGTGCATGGGGGTCGAGGGGGATGAGTGTGTAGTCGAGGTCGCCGGTGGCGGCGAGTTCGACGTCGACGAGCGTGAACGGCTCGGTCTGGTCGCTGTTGCGCTGTCGGCGGTGCAGGTGTTGCCCGATCTGGGCGAGCAGTCGCAGGTAGCGGGGCCGTGCTGTGGCGTAGGGGTGGTGGTTGCGCCAGAGGTCCTTCTCGATCGAGGACTCGTGCGCGGCCAGTACCAGCCCGAGGGTGATCACGTGCGCTCGCCCACCCGCTGCATTGTCGGCTTTGTCGGTCAGGGCGGTGCGGGTGTCGGCGCCGAGCAGGTCCTGGGCCAGTGAGCGTGCGCGGGTTCCGCTGAGCAGGGTGGCGTCGTGGGCGAGGGACCAGGCTACGAACTCCGCGGCACCGGGCGGCGGAGTGCGCAGTGCGAGGACGCGGCGTAGGAACTCGACGCGCCGTTCCTTGGCCGCGGCGCCTCGCTTGTTCAGCTCGATCACTCGCCGTCGTTCGGTGCGCGCCTGCTCCACTGCGGCGGCCTGGGCGGCCGCGCCGTGGGCCGCGTCGCTCACCGCACCGGTACCCTCGCCGACGGTTGCGGTGGCGTGGACTCGGCGCTGCAGGCCGAGGGCATCGAGCTGGTCGGTGCGCAGCTGGTAGCCGGGGATCCAGGCGTCGCGGTAGGCCAAGCCCTGAAAGCTGCGCAGTCCGTCACGGGGTTCATCGAGCGCGGTGGTGGCGTCGAAGTCGACGCTGTCGGGATCGACGCCCAGACCGGTGTCGGGGTCATAGAGCTCGACATCCTCGACAAGATCGAGCGCGACCGGCCAGCGGGCGGGGTCGGCCTCGATCTGTTCCCAGCTGACCGGCTCTCCGTCGGCGTCGACGAGGTCGTCGACCGCCACGTACACCTCGGGGTCGAGGTCGAGGGAGTCGACGGTCAGGATCGGGTGCCCGGCTGCGGCGTAGGGGAGGGTGGCGGTGAGGCGGTCGCGGCGCTGCTGGCGGTCGGCGGCGATGAGCCGGGCGCGGTAGTCGAAGTTCCAGCGGCTCTCCGACAGGCGCTGGACGGCGTCGGTGTCGCCGAGGTGTTCGTAGCCGGCGAGGACCTCGAGTTGATCCAGGCTCCAGGATCGGTCGTCGAGCAGGGTGGCGGCGGTGGTGGAGCGGGCGATGGTGGCAGCTCGACGGATGCTGGAGGTGTCGGCTTGCAGGTCCTGGGCGATGCGGGTGACGGTGGCGCCGAGGTCGAGCATGTAGGCGACTCCGGCGGCGCGGGCGGAGTTGGTGAGCTCGATGCGGCGGTCGTTGAGGTTGATCTGGTCGATCGTGCGGGTGATCTGGCGTTCGGGATGATCCAGGTCCAGCTCGACCGGGCGGATGTAGACCGGGACCCGCGTGAGACCGAGGTGGCGGGCGATCAGGGCCCGGACCTGGCCGTCGACCACGACCACCTGTCCGTCGGGGCCGCGTTCGGCCAGGATCGGATCCACCACGCCGAGGCGGCGGATCGAGTCGACCTGCTGCGGGTAGGCGTCGAGGTCGATCTGATCCTCGGGGCGCACGTTGTGACCGATGATCAACTCGGCGGGGTCCATGAGCCGGGCCTCGGCTTCGGCCGGCAGTGGGGCGAGCACTGCGATGTCATCGCTGATGTTGGTGTCGGCTTCGAGGGTCGCGGGGGGCATGGGGGAGTCCTTCCTGACGAGTGTCGGACGGGGGTCAGCGGGTGTGGGTGCGGCGGCGGACGTTGAGCGGGAACAGCAGCAGCGCGCCGGTATCGGGGTCGGGGCGGTAGGTCCAGTACTTGGCGCGCCAGTGCGGGAACTCGGCGCTCCAGCGTTCGAGCACCGGGTTGCCTTCCAGCGCGGTGGTCGGTCCGGCCAGGCCGAGGTGCTCACGGTGGGTGTAGTCGCTGCGCGAGATCGACTCCAGGACGCCAGGGTCGTGGCCGGTGTCGATGACGGGTGCGGGGGAGGTGCTCATGGGATCTCCTGACTGGGGGAAGGGAGTGCGTCGGCCCTAGCGGAAACCGCGGACAGGATCACGCTGGATGTTTGCTGGCTGTGGTTGGGAAAGGGCGCGGCGATGGCCAGAAGCAGGTGAGTGGGCTGGGAAGGTATGCGCCGATGCTGGCGACCGCGGGCACGGCGCCCGTCGATGAGGACCGCTGGGCCTATGAGGTGAAATTCGACGGCATCCGCGGCCCTGACCTTATGTCGATTCACCGGTGCGGTTGGAGTCGCGCAACGGCAACGACATCACCGTCGCATGGCCGGAACTGGCAGGGTTGGCGCCGGCAGAGCCGGGGTTCGTGGTCGACGGGGAGATCGTGATCGAGCATGCGGGCAAGTCGTCGTTCAAGGCGCTGGCCCCGCGGATGCATCAACGCAACCCCGCCGTGATCGGTGAGCTGGCCGCGTCCACGCCGGCGACGTACATGATTTTCGACCTGCTCCAGATCGGGGGCCGTTCCTTGATCGAGCTGCCCTACAGCCAGCGCCGCACACTGCTCGAGCAGACCCGGCTGGCGGGCCCGCATTGGCAGATCCCGCACCTGCTGCCGCGCCCAGGCCGCTGGCGATGTCGAAGGAACTCGGGCTCGAAGGGATCTTGTAGCCAGGGTTTGAAACTGACCAATCGACCAAGCGAATGCTGTCTGCAGTTTCTGCTCGTGCCGATAGGTCTGCGGTCGGAGGTGCGGCGTCGGTGGCCTCAGTCACGCTTGTTCGAGGAACGCCGATGACCTGCTCGGACCGGCTACCGTCGACAGTGTCGAAACATCATCGCCGCCTCCCTCAGCGGATTGTGCGCCGATCCAGAACACGAAGAGCATCGCCATGCGAACACAGTTGCCCCTGAAGGGCGGGCTGTTCGTCATGGCGTCAGATCATTCGGTCAATGACCGTGTATGCACAACCGATCTTCGATGGAATCCGCTCCGACAAGACCCTGATGAGGTCGGTCTGCCCAGTTGATCAGCGTTCGGAGACCGTCGCCTTCCGAACACCGAGAGCGGGCGTGGGGCCTGCGGGTGCCTACCGGACGGCCGGCCCGCATGATGATCGGTTCTGGATCGTGCCAAATGATCCTGATCTGCTCGTCGATGGCGCACCATAGAGCATGGCGGATTCCGAGGTCACGTGGAACTCTCCCTGAGCCTCGACGAGATCCGCACTCAGCTGGTGGAGGCTACGGCGGGTCACCCGCCGCTAATGACGATCAGTGCGATCTCAGGGCCCCCGACCCGCGCGCGTCGGCTCGCCGGGCGACACCGCAACCCGGTGAGTTACCCCCGACGTCCGGCCCGATATCGCGTCTCACCTGCATAGGGAGACCGGTTCGGGCCGGACGTTTTGGGGTGTCCAGCACAGATATAGCACGAATTGAAGCGTACAACCCCGGCCCACTACAGCGCTTCGGAGTAGTCGACCACGGTCCCGTCCCGGTCGATGTAGTGCGTCTGCGTGACTTTGCTGCCCGGCTTGTGCCGCGCCATCTCCTGGGCCGCGCCGAGCCCGTGAGCGTCGTAGACGCGGGTGACGGCGGTCTTCCGCAAGGTCTTCGGGGTCGACCAGTCGAGTTCGGTCCCGGCGACAATCTTCCGGTAGACACCCCGGATGTCGTCGGGGTTGATCGGCCCGCCGTGGCGGGTCTCGAACACCAGCACCGCGTCCGGCCGGGCCGCTAGCTTGCGCTTGCGCAGGATCGACAGGCAGGCCGCCGACACCTTGACCACCCCGGCAGACTCGTCGGTCTTCGGGTAGTCCTGGCGACGGACCTTCTTCTTGCCGGTGTCGTCCTTGTCGACGATCGTCCCGGTGATCTCGACCGTTCCCGCGTCATAGTCGATGTCTTCCCACCGCACCGCGAGCGCCTCGCCGAGTCGCCCCGCGAGTTCGTAGGTCAGTTGGGTCACGTCCAGAAAGCGGCGATCGGTCCGGCACCGAGGACGCGCGAAGTAGTCGGTTTCGAGTTGGCGATACTGCGCGTACTGCTCGACGGTGAACGCGCGCGGCCGGGGTGCGCTTCGGGTGCTCGGCGTCGTGCGGTCGAACGGGTTCACCTCCAGCGCGTCGTCCAACACGGCCATGTCGAACGCGCCCGTGAGGATGGTCTTGTGCCAGCGTCGAATGGTCCCCGCTGGCAACTGATTCAGGTAGTTCTCTGCCATCGACGCGCGCACCCGGCCGATCTTCTGCTTACCGAGCGGTGACCCGAGGATGGTCACCTTGTCCGCCGAGCCTTTCTCGGCCGGGTGAATCTGGGCGTAGTACTGCCCGACGGTCTGCGGACGGGAGCCCTTGGTGGTCTTGTACCGCTCGAACCACATCAACACCAGTTCGCCGACCGTGGTGTCTGGCGTGATCGTCTCCCCGAGCGGGCCGACCCGCTTCCGGCCGACAAGCTTCTTTTTCAGCCGGTCGACGGCTGCCGGTTTGGTGCGGCCGTACGCCTGCACAAGGCGGGTTTCGCCGTCGGCGTCGCCGTACCGGCACCAGGCGCGCCACTTGCTCGACGCGGGGCGGGTGTCGCTGGACTTCGCGGTGATCTCGCCGTATGTCCCGGCGGTGGTCTTCGGCCTAGGCATCGTCGGCCCCGTTAGGCTTGTTCATTGCTGCTGCTTTCTTCCTTGGATGGGGTGTTGGTGGTGGCGCTGTGGCCCCCGTCGCTCGCAGTTGGCGCTACGAGATTCCGGCGGGGGTCACCCTTGTGTTCATGAGGTGTCGGCGGCGCTTCCCTTCCCCCGAGCGCGGGTCGCGTCGTCGGCGAGCGCAAGCAAGTCCGGGCCGTCCCGGTCGCCGAATGACCATCCGGGCCGCGCCCGTAGTTGGAACTCGGCTACCGCCGTCGGCGACGACCACCACGCGGGCGTCCCGAGCGGGTAGACGCCCTGGAGCCACTCCCACACCGACGCCGCCGGGGCCGTGCCTGCGGCGGTGACCTGAACATCGGTCACGCCGGTGTCGGTATGCGGCATCAGTAGCGCGTTCGGGTTCACCCCGAGCCCGAACGCGAGCGTCGCGAGGTCGTCGACGTCGGCACGGCGCGCGCCCCGCTCTATCTCGCTGATCATGGAATGGTTCAACGGCCGGTCGGTTCCCGCGAGCCTGTCCGCCAGCGCGCGCAGCGTGAGGCCCTGGCCCTTCCGTATGCGCGCGAGGTTCTCCCGCACCGTCTCGCCGGTCGGCCCTAGCTCGACCCGTCTTGTACCCATCTTGCAGACTATACGCGCGATATTCCCGATCGCCGAGCGAAATAGCCGCACGGCGTGACCTGCCTCACGTCACCGGCCGGGCGCGACGCTACCCCCGGCGGGTCGGGCTCGCGGTAGCCGCGCGACGACTCGACGTAGGACCGAGCAACACCGCCGCGTGTCGGCGAACCGGTGTCAACGTTGCGCGTCACGGTTTACTGAAAATCGTTGCGGCACTGTGCAACACGGCTCAACGACACAAGCGACTTGTGTCGCGGTTCGTGCTGGACAACCCCACCGATCGGCTGGTCTCCTGGCATCCATCGACACCGAGAACCAACGAACCGGGAGACACGACAGTGACCACCAAGCACCGCGCAGGCCGAGTGCCGGTCGCGACGACCAACGAATACGCCACCCCCGATGAACTTTCCGCTCGGTGGTCCGTGCCGCTGGACAGCCTCGCGCACCAGCGCTACAGCGGCACCGGGCCGAAGTTCCTCAAGATCGGCCGTCGGGTTCGGTACCGCTGGGCCGACATTCTCGAATACGAGTCCCGAAACACGTTCGACCGCACCGACGCGGTTGCGGACGCCAGCGCGTAGTACCCCCATCCAAGGACCACAAGAGCGCGAGTGCCGTTGGTGCTCAACAACTTTTGAAAGGTCCTATCGAATGTCCGAACCGAGAAACACCCCGCCCGCCCCGACCCGCCGAGCCGCGCCCTTGGCGATGCTCGCGCCATCTCACCCCGCTCTGTGGGGTTGTGTCGCCGTCGCGTGCAACCTCGCCGCCCTGGCCTTGGTGATCGGGGGCCGGTGATGTGGCACGTCATCGAGTCCGACCCGCTCCCGCGCCCGCCGCGACCCGGCGAGCTGTCCGCCCTGCTCGTCGGCCGTCTCCAGCGCCGCGACCGGCGGTCGGCATGGTCGCGCTCGCGGCGCATCGCCCGCGAGTTGTCCGAGGCCGTCGGGCTACACGACCGCGAGCGCGAACGCCTGCACAAGCACTACCGGCGCGAGCTGGAGCGCCGCCGCGAGGTCGCCGAGTGGCTAGCCGCCGACATCGCCCGGCGGGACGTGCTTCCGGCCGCGTGGTGGGCGATCGCGCCGACCGCGACCGCCGAACGGCACCGCACCCGAACCGCTTTCGGGTGACCGGCCACCCCGCCGGTACGCGCCACCGGCGAGCGCAGGCCGCCGCGCACCGGCTCGCCGTCGCGGGCTATCCGACCCCGGTCCCGTGCGCCTGCCCGGAGCACCGGACTACCACCGAATTCACCCACACCACCGAAACGAGGACACAGTGAGCCTTGCAATCCAGATGAACGACGTCACCGCCGTACTACTGGCCGACGGCTGGCACGACGTCGCCGAAAAGTCTTTCGGCACCGACTCTTACGAGTACCTGGACGGCGACTACCTCGCCGTCGGTGGCGGCGCGGTCGCCGGGGTACCGAGTACCGGTTTCGAGTTCCAGACCCCGGACGGCGACCGCATCGCCGGGCCACTCACGGCCCTACTCGCCGTCAAGCACACGGCACAGACCCGCCGCTGACCAACAACACCACCACCCGAATCGAGGACGAAATGAACCCCGACATCATCGATTACGACTACACCGCACCGGCCGGACCGCGCCGCAACGATGCCGCGTACACCGACGGCCGTACGCACCGCAGCAAGACCAACCTCACGGCCGCCCTGGAGGTCCCCGCCGCGCGCGAGCGGTGGCGGGAAGAAGGCGAGCGGGTCCGGCTGGCCTTCTCCAAGGTCCGGGACAGCTTGAACAACGCCGTCACCGAGGACACCACCACCGTGGACATGGTGCTGGCCGCCGCGCTCGACCAGGCCGCGCGTAAGGAGCGGGTCGCGGACGACTTGCTGTCCCGCGTCGTCGACGCGCAGGAACGCAGCGGACGGGCCGCCGTGGCACGGGTGGCGCTGGCGACCCTGGACAGAATGCACGCCGGGGAGCTGGGACAGCGGTTCGCCGAGATCGCCGACGAGATGCGCGCGGCCGTCGCCGACGAGATCGCCGCCGTACTCGCCGACGCGGTCCGGCTCGCGCAGGCCCTCGACGGCATCGGCACCGCCGAGGCCGCCATGTCGGCGAACAAGTCGGCCGAATGGCTGGAGCGGGCCGCGCTGGCGGATCGGTGGATGGCGTGCCAGCGCTCGCGGGTGTGGCTGGAGCGCGCGACCCGCGACGGTTTCGAGGCCCTGCCGGGGACGGACCGGATCGACCGCTTCCGCAACGGCTCGGCCGGTATCGCGGTCGGCGGCGAGGTCTGGCGCAACCAGTTCGCCGACCACCACACCCGAGACACCGACGACGCGGCCGGGGTCCTGTCCTGGTACGTCGCCGAGATCAACGACGGCGAGCACCCCGAGGCGCTCGTCTGACACCCCCAGCTCCCACACCAGGGGTTCCTACTTCGCGGTTGGCCCCTGGTGTGGGTCCCCAGCGGGGCGCGCTCACGGGCGCGCCCCGCTCCGAGAACGGAGACGACATGTCAGGCAACGGTTTCGATCGGTATCTCACCGACGACCACAAGACCACCCACCGCAGCGAGGACGCCGCGCAGCGGCGCGCGCGTATCCGCGAGGCCATCGCCGCCGGGACGGCGGAGTACGACCGTGACGGTCAGGTGCTCGACCCGGCGGGCACCGAGCGCGGCACCCCGAGGCCCCGGCGCGACACCGGGGAGGGCCGGACCGAGGACACCCCGCCGAGTACGCGGCGGCTCACCGCCGACGGCTCGCACCAGGGCGAGCAGACGAACCCGAACGGGTTCGGCAAGCACATCTCCGGTGACGCACCGGCCGGACCGAGCGACGCGGCGCAGCGCGAGGCCGACAGCCCCACGGCCGGACGCGGGTTCGGCCGATTCCTGCGGAACTGAGCGGGTCGCCACCCGCGACGGGTCGACGTCCCATCCAAGGCCGCCCACCGCAGCAGCGAGGCACCCGAGCCCGGCACCCGACCCCCGCGCAGAGAAACGAGACGACATGTCCGCGTCACAGAAGAAGGCCCCGACCGCTACCGGGAGAGGAGCGGTCGGGGCCACCGAGAAAGGCCGCCCGCCAATGACGACTTTCAGCCCTGAGCTTACCAGTCGCGAGGTCGCCGAGACCTACGCCGACAACGGCTGGAGCCCCTTCCCGCTCCCCGCTGGGAAGAAGTTCCCACCGCCCGACGGGACCACCGGCCACGTGCCGGACGTCGACCCGGACACCGCGCTGGCGCTGTTCGACGAGGACGCCGACACGAATATCGGTCTACGGCTCGGCGGCGACGTGATCGGTATCGACGTCGACCAGTACGGCGACAAGCGGGGCGCGGACAACCTCGCCGCCCTGGTCGCCCGGCTCGGCCCGCTCCCCGACACCTACCGCTCCACTCGCCGGGGTGCCGACAACCCGTCGGGCATCCGCTTCTACCGCGTGCCGACCGGCCGTCGGTGGAAGGGAAAAGCGGGGGACGGTATCGACGTCATTCAGCGGACCCACCGCTACGCGGCCGTCTGGCCTTCGCGGGTCGACGGCGGGACCTATCAGTGGTTCGGGCCGAACGGTGCTGTGCTGCACGGCGTCCCGAAGGTCTCGGCCCTGCCGGTGCTCCCCGCCGCGTGGGTCGCCCACCTCACCCGAGGCGCGGCCACCCCGGACCGGTCGACCCCGCGCGAGCTCGACAGTGACCCGCGCGGGTGGCTCGCCGAGAACGTTCCCGGCTACGCCGACGAGATGTCGCCGGAACTGGCACGGTTCACCGACCCCGAGCGCCTCGCCGCCCAGATGTCCGGCAACGGGCACGACGGCTTGCTGTCGGCGACGAAACATGTTGTGCGCCTCGCGGTTGAGGGCCGCGCCGGACTCGGGACCGCGCTCGACGCCGTCGAAACCGCATTCCGCGGGGAGGTCACCGGACGCCGGTCGGACGATGTCGACGGCGAGGTGTTCCGCGTGATCGCCGGAGAGGTCGCGCAAGTCCGGGACGAACTCGCCGCCGGTGCATTGGTGCTCGCGACCCGCGCGAGCTACCGCGACCAGGACGCCCACCAGGACACCCGCGCCGTACTGGCGCAGCTACGGCGCGCGCTCGACAGCGGCACCATGGAGGTAGACGCCGAGCAGTTCTCGCAAAGCGACAGCGGCAACGCCGAAATGTTCCTGTCGTCCTACGACGGCCGCATGGTCGTACTCACCGACCGCGCGGCCTTCCGCTACTGGAACGGTGAGCGGTGGGTCACCTACGAACAGGACGGTGTCACCACCGAGATTTGGCGGGCAGGGGTCGCCGAGCCGCTCGAACGGGCCGCGCTGGTATGGGACCGGCGGGCCGATGAACTCGAACGCGCCGGAGATCAGGCCGCCGCGAAGGACGCCCGGCGGTGTGCCGCCGAGCGCCGCAAGCGGGCCGACGCATCCCAGAACCGACGCCAATACCGCGACGGGCTCGCGCAGGCCCGGAACGTAGACGGCTACCAACAACCCTCGACGAGGTGGGACAACTCGCCGCTGTTGGGAGCGGGTCCCGCTGTGGTCGACCCGGCACGCTACACCGAAACCAGCGACGCCGCCGACCTTGTCCGACCCGCTCGGCGAGCCGACTTCGTCTCTCGCTCTATCGGTTTCGAGTTCGAGCCTGACGCGCACGGCCCCTACGTAGACAAGTTCCTTGCGCTATTCCTGCCCGACGAGGTTCTACGGGCCGACGTGTTCCGGGTGCTCGGCGCGGCGGCGCTGTCCGTCGGTAACCCGCTCGGCAAGTTGATCGTCCTGCGCGGCGCACCGTCCACCGGCAAGAGCACCACACTGGACCTACTCGCCGCCTCGCTCGGCGAATACGCGGGCACCGTGTCGTCTGCGGTGTTCCGGGCACCGACCCACGACAACGCCTCGCCGGAACTGGCGAACGCGCTGGACTGGCGACTGGTCACCCTGTCCGAGTCCTCGCGCCGTGACCACCTACACGCCGACGTCGTGAAGCGGCTTACCGGCGGGCTCGACCAGATCAGCGTCCGGCGGCTGTACTCGAACGACGTCGTGACCAAGGTTCCGGCGTTCGCGCCGATCATGGCGACGAACGCCATGCCGACCATCCGCGACGCCGACCAGGCGGTGAAAAAGCGGCTGTTGGTCCTGCCGTTCGACGTTCAACACCTCGACGGCCCGCTACAGGGCTATCCCGTCACCAATGCCGACCGATCGCACATGCTGCGCATGTTGATCAACGGCTACGCCGATCACGCACGGCGCGGCCTGTCCGACCTACACCCCGCGATCGGCGCGGCCACCGCCGAGGCGTTCGCGGACACCTCCCCGTTCCAGAAGTGGTGTGCCGAGTGTCTGGTGAGGGCCGGGGACCTCGCGCCAGGGTCGCGCGTGGGCTCGGCGGACGCCTGGGAGATGTTCGCGCGCTGGCAGGACGCCGAGCGGATGAACGGCACCGAGCGGATCACCCGAGGCGAGTTCCTGTCGGCGATGCGCGACGCCTACGGCCCCGCCGACACCGTCGCCAAGATCAAGCAACCAACAGGGAAATGGAGGACGGCCCGCGTATATGCGGGCGTCCGCTGGCGCACAGACCCGCGCGCCTAGAACACGACCGACACCCCGGCGGCCGGATGGGCCCCGCCGGGCTCAAGAGAGAGACAACCACCAAATGACCGCCTCCCAGATGTTCACCACCGAACACGCCACTCCCACCGAATTGCGGAACCTGGCGGCCGACGCCGTGCCGATCGACGCGACCCGGTACGGCAGCGGCAAGAACGACACCGCCGAGATATTCCTAGCGAGCTACGGCGGGCGCGTCGTCGGCGTCCCGCAGCGCCACGAATTCGCGGTGTGGACCGGCCACCGCTGGGCTGCCGTCGACCTTGTCCACGTCGCCGGTTCCTTGTGGCGCAAGGGTGTCTGTGATCCGCTGCGAAACGCCGCCGACCGCCTCGACGCCGAGGCCGACCAGTTGGAGCGGGCAGGATTCGAGGAGACCGCCGAGGAGACGCGCAAGCGCGCGACCGAATACCGGCGGCGCGCGCTCGCGGCGGGCAACCTACCCGCGATTACGGCCGCGCTGCGCTACGCCCTGACCATCCGGCAAGCCCCGCCCACTGGCCCCGAGCCCGAGCCGTAGGCGTAGCCGTAGGCGTAGGCGTAGCCGACGAGCACCCCGGACCCGCTACGGGCCGGGGTGTTCTGCTGTCCGAGCACGGGACCCGGCTACGTGAGCGGGTACCCGTCCCGCGAGTACTTGCATTCGACCGAACCGAGATTGAGCGGGTCGCCGAGCGTCTGGCGCTTCTTGTACATCTGTTGGTGCTGCTGGCACAGCGGGACGCCGAGCACCGTACTGGAGTGCTGGGGGTACGGGCACCCGTCGAGCTGACACATGGTCGCGGGTAGGCGTTTCAACGGTTCGCGCATCGCTGTCACTCCGGTGTCGGTGGTCTCGGCGCGCTCGCGCCGGGGAGGTCGATTGTCCCGCAGCGCGCGGGGTACCGGGGGCGAGTCGACGGGCGGCCGAGAGGTGGCGTGAGACTGCGCACCACTGGCGCGAGCACCGGGACGGGGTAGGGGTCCGCTCACGGGCCCGTGTCCACGGTGGCCGGACAGGGGTAGGGGTCCCACTGGCGGGAGTCGGTCGGCGCGGCGGTGGCTCGGCGGGAGGGGTCGCGGTGGGCAGGGGTCCGGGCAGGAATGTAACCACCACGGGCAAACGTAACCACGTCTGACCTGCACAAACGCCAGCATTGCCACAAACGTGGCAACGACGTAACCACCTTTGTAACCACAATAAGCGCAGGTCAGACCACTTTTTTCTACGTTTCTACGCTTTCTACGTGTGATAGCCAGCGGTCCCCTACGGCAGTGGGGGACCTATGCGACCGGGCCGGAGATGAGTTGTATATGGACTTTCACTGTGTAGAAAACGTAGAAACGTAGAAGAACCACTTACTACCTGCGGAGATAGTGGTTACAAACTGTTCTACAAAGTGGTTACAAATGGTTACGTTTTTGCCCGATCGGTGAGCCGGGACCGACCCCGAGCGGGTCGCGGGTGGGTGGCCGGGTGGTAGTCGTCGTGTCGATGGCGTCCGAGTCGGCGGGATGGTCGACGTCGGCGAGGTGGTCGGGCCGCTGTGCGCGCCGGAGAGTCACCAGCGGGAGCGGGACGAACAGCGGCGAGACCGGACGACGGACGCGCGCCAGCGAGGCGACCAGGGGTCACCACGGCACACCAGACGAGGGCCGACCGGGCACCGCCGAGACGGGCCGGAAGGGGTAGGGGTGGGAGGTCCCCCGGTATGCTCGACAGGGGCGCAGCCGCGTACTGCCGGCCGGGACGGCCCTCGGTCGTATCGCATGGAATATCCAGCCAAAATAGCCTCTGACCTGCGGTTTTATGCCCCGCGGCTTCGTCTCCCGCCACTCCCCGGCCGCGCCGGGACCGCCTCGCGCCGTGGGGAGTTCGCCGCGTCCGACAACCGCGAACAGGGCACCGCCCGCCAGCGGGTCGCGCCAGACGCCACCGACGGCCACAACTCGCACCGGGCACCCCGGCGACCGAGGAACGTGCCCACGGCCGCACCGTCGACACCAGGGCCGCGCAGCACCCACCACCGGCCGCACCCCGGCAAGCGCCACCACCTCGCCGCCGCGAGCGGGGGCCGCCGCGAGCGGGTCGCGCACCCCGGCGGGTCCGTCGCCGACCACCACCGCCCCGGCGACCACCGGGCACTTTTGACACGGCGTGCGATCCTGGAGACATACCCGAACCCGGTAGGGGTAAATAGCGAGAAGAGCGAGCACGGACATGGCGAACACGAGGAAGCGGGGCCGGACCACCGGCGGCGGCGAGCTGGCAAAGTTCTACGCCGACAAGGCGGCCGAGGCGGGCGTTCTCCTGGACCCCGACGACGAGGTACTGATTACGCAGGCCGCCGAGACACTCGACCTGATCGACGAGCTACAGGCCAACCTGGACGCGAACGGCGTCATGCTGTTGACGGCGGCCGGTACCCCCAAGGTGAACCCGGCGAGCGTGGAAATCCGCCAACAGCGGCTATCGCTCGCGCGCCTGACGGTGTTGATCGACCGCCGGATACGCGAGGCCGTTGGCGGTGGCGGGATGCTGCACGGCGGACAACCCGGACCGCGCGGGGTCTACGGCGGTACCAGCGGGGACGGTTCGCCGAACAGCGGTCGCAACGCGGCGGCGGCGCAGCGGCGCGGCCGGGGCAAGGTGGCGCGGTAATGGCACGGCTCGCACCGGTCACCGGCCCCGCGAACACCGCCGCGCGCCGCCCCGGCGCGCTCACGTTCGCCGACGTCCCGAAGCGCCTGCGGCCGTCGGCGTTCCGGCGCTGGCTCGCCGACGTCCCCACCACCCCGCGCACCGACGACGAGCGGGACGCGGCCTACGGCGGGGATTGGCAGGCCAACCCGTTCACCCGGCACCCCGCGCCGCCGGACTCGGCGACATTGCCCCCGCCGTTCGCGCACTGGCGCGAGCAAGTCGCGAGCCAGCGCCACCACGACGCCTATATCGGGTGGCTCGCCGACAACGGGCTGACCTCCCCGGCCGGGGTCGCGCCTCGCGCGTGGCGCTGGTCGTCCTTGGTGGCGTGGGAGGCGGGCCGGTGAACGACGACGACCGCCGCACCGTCCCGGCCGAGGCCGACGGCCCCGCCCGTCTGTTCGTACCGAAGCGGTGCGCACGCGGCCACGAATTGACCCCGCGCACAACGACGATCAAGACACGGTTCGCGGGCAAGCGATGCGAGCCGATCGGGTGGGAGTGCGTGCGGTGCCTGCGCGCCCTGCTCTGGCAAGCGCACTACCCCGGCAAGCGAGTACCGGCCGACGTGCTCGCCGAGGAACTCTTTACCCGCCAGATGAACGAGACCGTGCACGGCCGCCGAGCCGACTGGACGCGGCGCGTCGTGTTCCGGTCGGGGTGGCAGTTCACCGACCCGGACCCGACTCCCGAACTTCGCGCCGCCCGAGTCGGGGTGTGCGCCAACGGACACCGGCAACACCCCGACCGCGTCTACGTCGCGAGCGACGGCCGCGAGTTCTGCCGAACCTGCCGCGCGGAACAGGCCCGCCGTCGGCGGGCAGGGCTACCCAAACCCCCGGACCCGCGACCGAACCGGCTACGCGAGCGGTACGCGGCGGGGATGGCGTCGGCGGTGAGCGCGTGAGCCGCCGGCCCGGTACCAGCGGGTCGGACCCGACGGCGCGGGTCGCGGTCGCGGCCATCGACCGCGAACGGGCCGGTGTCGCAACGGGATGGCGCGCCCACTACGACCCGCACCGGCGGCCGGTTACAGACGACGAGCGGGCCGAGGCCGCGTCGCTCGGGTGGGAGGGGTGGCGGCAGGCGTGCGCGTACCGCGCCTACCGGCGAGCGCGGTTCGGGGCCGGGGCGTGATCGTCGTGCGGGTGTTCGGCCGCGAGGTGCTCGCGATCGGCCGTGACAGCCGCGACGGGGAGGACGGCGACGCCACCGGGGCCGCCGACCTCACCGGCGGGACCTACGAACTCGCCGACTACTACCCCGGCCGTCATGAGGTGACGTTGTCGGATCGTCGGCCCCGCTTCGGGTTCCACGCCTAGCGGGACCGGGTCGGGGCCGGTCTCTATGCTCTGCGGCGTGGATACGTCCGACATCATCGCCACCGTCGCCGCCGTGTTGGCGTTCGGGAGCGCCTGCGTTTCTGCGTGGGCGTTGAAGTACGCCCGTAGTCAGGCCGAGACGGCGAAGAAGGCACTAGCGGCGGCCGAGCGGGCCGCGACCGCTGGCGAGAAGTCGGCCGAGTCCGCCGACAAGGCCGCTGGGGAGGCGCAGCGCTCGGCGGACGCGGCCGAGGAGTCGAACCGGATCGCGGCGCGGGCACTGGAGTTGTCCGAGCCCCCGGCGGTTGCGTGGCAAATCGAGAGCACGCCGAGCGGGACGTACTACCTGCGCAATGTGGGCACGCGGGAGGCGACAGGGGTTACCGCTGATAGCTCCCGGACGCCCGCGCGGCGGCACGCGCTCCCCGAGAACGTCACCGTCGCCGCCGGGGACGCCGTTCGGTTCATGACGAGCAATCCCCCGGCGTCGCTGTTTCTCACCTGGGACGGGCAGACCGAACCGGTTGCGGTCCCTATGCCTCCACCACTAGCGAGCAACGGACCCCGTGGAATTGCTCCCCGCCATCGGAATGACTTGCCGCCGTTCACGTTTGGTGGTCAGTAGTAGTCGGGTCGACGTCGGCCGCGCCGGTTGGCATCTCGTCGACGTTCCGCCTCGACGCGCTCGCGGATGTGCTCGACGGTGCGTTCCGGCGGTATGCGCTGCGGCCACCAGATCGCCGCGACCAGGACGACGAGCGGCAGGCCGACCGCGACCACCCACCCGAGCGCGATCACCCGTCGGCCCTCACGCCCGCGCCGTTGAGCGGGGCGGGTCGACCGTCGCGCGCTTCGGCCGCCGTGAGCCAATCGGCGACGTTGTCCAACGTCCCGGTGACGACCACGCGGAACGGGCTGCACAACTCCCACCCGTACGGCGGTTCGGGTGCTCGCCGGATCGACAGCGACCGGCGCGCGGCCCGCTTGGTGAGCGCGTCGAGCCGGGGTTGTATCGCGCTGCTCATGACGCGCGCCGCTTCGGTTCCCACCGTTCGAGCGCTTCCAACAGTCGCCGAATGACGGTCGGCGGCGCGCTCGGCACCGGGTGCGGTCGTTTCGTGTGCGGCGTGCGCTGGGGTAGTGACACGGTCCCCTCCTGGCGGTGCTCTGCGTGGCGAATGCGCCCACCGCCGGAGAGCTTTCGCCATCGTCCGCGTAGCTCACTACGCCCGATGTGCCGAGCATCGGCGCCCGGTATACCCCGGCGGTGGGGCTGTGTGAATCCTGCGCGCCGAGCACCGGGCGAACCGGTAGCCATCAACCACCGTGCGAGGTAGGGGGATTCCCCCTACCTGACTCCCTGGTGAGACCACACCAGCGGCCCTATCCTGGGGTGACCTCTTCGCGGAGGACATCGCCCCCGGCCGACGGGCCGGGGGTATCCGCGAGGCGGTCCCATCCCGCGAAGAAGGCAGGCCGCTATGCCGACTCCTGACGAACTCGCCGCCCGCGCCATAGGCGAGCGCATCCAGAACATCCGCACGCGCACCGGCCGGACCCGCGCCGTCGTCGCCGGTCTCGTCGGCCGGTCCGAGGATTGGCTACGCGACGTCGAGAAGGGCCGCCTACAGCACCCGCCGGGGCTTGAAATGCTGCTCAAGATCGGGCAGGCGCTCGGCGTGCGGGACCTGACCGAGATCACCGGGGAGCATGAGTTGCTCGTCGGCATCTCCCGTCGGGCCGGGCACCCTGTCGTCCCTGCCATCCGCGAGGCGATCGAGGGTGTCGACCTCACGCCGTCGCCGTCGCCGATCGACACTGTCGAGCTCGCCGCGCGGGTCGAACGCGCTTGGCGTCTGTGGCACACATCGGCGACCCCGCGTGCCGACGCGGGCGCGATGCTGCCCGAACTCATCCGTGACGGCCGCCGCGCGCTGCGCACCCTCGACGGACAGGAACGCCGCGCCGCCGCCGCTGCCCTGTCGGGTGCCTACGCACTGTCCGAACAAGTCCTTGCGTGGGTCGCCGACGCCCCGCTGTTGTGGCTCGCCGCCGACCGCTGCATGTCGGCCGCCGAGATCGCCGACGACCCCGTGACGCTCGCGTCCGCGTCGTGGGTGCTCGGCAACGTCTGGCGCTCGACAGGCCGCGAGGAAGACGCCTACCGGCTCGCGTCCGACGCCGTCGCGCTACTCGAACCGCACCTAGACGGCGACCAGGATGCACAAGCGCTCTGGGGTGCCTGCCAGTTGCACGGCGCGATTACCGCCGCCCGGATCGGCCGGGAGGGTGACGCGCTGCGCGGGATAGATCAGGCCATGGGGATGGCGCGCGCTCTGCCCGCCGGATCGGCGCACCCGTGGACGCTGTTCGGAATCGCGAACACCGAAATCAGCGCGGTGTCGGTACAGGTGGACTTGCGCAAGTCGGGGAGCGCGCTCGACGCGGCGAGCGTCGTCGACCCCGACGCGGTGCCGTCGGTCGACCGCCGGTCGCGGTTGTGGCTGGAGCTGTCCCGCGCGTACGCCCAACAGCGCGACTGGCTCGGCACGCTCGGCGCGCTGCGCACCGGCACGGCCGTTAGCGAGGAGTCGATGAGGTGCCACCCGTTGGCGCGGTCGCTGGCGGCCGAACTGGTCACCAACGGCGGACGACTCAACGAGCGGGAGTCGCGCGCGCTGGCCTCACGGCTCGGCGTCACGGCCTGACCGACCGCCCCGCCGGGCGCGGCGCAGCACCCCGGACAAGCAAACGACGGCCCGACGGGATTCACCCGCCGGGCCGTTGCCGTACGTTTGCTAGTGAGCTGACCAGGGAGAACCGCCGAACCCGCTGGTCAGACCCCATGAATCGAGTTCATGTGTGCACGCTTTGCAGCACGAATTGAGCGACATCTACCGACATTGAGCACCATCTACCGACATGTCGGGGACCCTGTCCCTAGATGGGCGAACACGCTGGTCAACTGGGAGAAACCGGGGCCGACCAGCGCCGCCGCCGCGCCGGGTGCTTGAATCTCCGGGGTAACCCGGCGAGTTCCCCCAATGGCCTCGCCACCTCGTTCACCGCCAACCGACCAGCACCCCCTGCGCCGGCATGGCTGCCAGCTTCTCCGGTGTTCCCCCGTCGACTCCTACCGTGTAGAGGGAAAAGCTGTTGTCGGCGTTGCGATACATGAACGCGACTCTTCGACCATCGGGGCTCGTCACGGGATTGAAGACCTTGGCGGTGTTCGTTTTCGGCAGCAGCTCGAGCATCGTGCCGCAGAATCCGATCGACCGAGGTTCCGCAGCGGTTGAGCGCACGACCTGCGCGCCTTTTGCGTAGGCGTAGTTCCGGCCGACCCACGTCTGCGCGTCGACGGCCGCGCATGCGTCATCGGAGGTGAAGGAGAGCTCGCCGTCCGCGGTGAACAGCGGTCGGGGGATCAACCCAGTCGACCCCACCGTGTACACCACTCGGCCGCCACTGACCTCTCCTGGTTCCAACATGAGAATCTTGGTTTCCTCCCCGAGACGGTGCGAGTAGTGAAACCGCCCTTGGCCGTCGAATCCGTGACCTATTCCCGTGACCGGGCCGCTGAAGTCGTTCTTGGAACCCTGCACACCGGCGGTGACATCGGTGAAATTTCCATCGCGATCCAGCCAGCCCGCATGGAGGTCTCCGTTGATCTTCCTGTTGGCGAGGACTCGCGTCAGGTCGGGCGACACGAGCGTGCGGAACTCGAGCTCGCTGTCCAGCCCTGGCTGATGCAAACCGCCGAGCAGTGACGCGCCGGGAAAGCGGGCGACCGGACTCCGCTGTCCGGTGCTGGGGTCCACGATCTGGATCACCAAGGCATTCGGGTTGCTGACGTATTGGGCAAAGAGCAGACCATGAGTGGGCGCCGATGCCGCCGATGTCGATGTGGCCAGCGGTGTGCTGGTGGGCATCGTGGTTGTTCCGCTCCTGACATCGTCTGACGTTGAGCAGCTGACCATGCTGGTAGCAGCAATTGCTATGGCGGAGAGCAAGATACGTGGTCTCAAAGTGGATCCTTGATTAGGCATGGGGGAAGGGCCTTGCAGCGGTGTTCGGAGGGTCGGGAGCGGCCCTCTCGACCAGCACTCCGATCGCTGAGCTGAGGCGACACCTGCTGGGGTTAGGTCGGCGACAGCACCAGGAGGCCGGTTGTGGATGATCTGTCGGCGATCTCGCTCACCGCCGCGCGCCTCCTACCTTCGCGTTCGCAGTGCATCGACTCACCTACGAAGGGCATCTCTTCACTGTGGACACAGCGTGGCGCGCAGCTCGGCTTCGATCTCGTCCTGGGTGGCCGCTACATTTCCTACCGTCCAAGTCGCCCCTGACTGCCGAGACTTGCATGCTGCGAGCCCCGAATGCAGTGTGCTGCCGCGGCTGCCTTCGAGTGCTTTGCGATGTTGATCGATGTCGACGCCGTTGGCACGCATCCAATCTTCTGACGGAATGTGCTGACAGACCCATGAGGTGTACTGCACGGCGGCCCCGGTCGGCAAACGCCCAAATTCTCGCTCGACCGTCGTGAACATGGCGCGCGCCGACGCCGACGCATCGGCGCCAGTCGCTGCGCCAAGTGCGGATATAGAACGGGCGAGGTCGGAGATGAATTGCTCTACGGACGGGTCGACCAAGTATCGGTCACAGCCGTCTTCGACGAGATTGCCGCTCGGCTGCGGCGCCGGAGTCGTCGACCCAGGCAAGACTGCGCCGCCGCCCTCGATTTGCTCTCCGCTGCACGCCAGAGTCCCCGCAATGACCACAATGACCACCGCGCCGGCCCAGAGACGACGTCCGCACGCCGATCCACCGCCCAGTTGCATGTGCCGAGGATAGATGACACCCACGCCCGGCTATGTCCGCCGAACAACGGACAGTTCCAGACAGGAATCCGTCACCCAGCTGCCGAGGCGACCGGGTCATAGAGCAACCGCACTAGGTCATGTCTCGCAGTACCTTCAGCCATTCGACCGTGAGGGCCATGACGATCCCGGCTCGGTAGTGCCTGTCGGTTGGGTTGCCGCAGCCTGCCTGTGTGTCCGAACGCGTCGAATAGGTCCGATGTCCGATCACGGGCAGCGCTGCCACACCAGCTGCACAGGCGGCGTTTCCGACGACGACCCGGTGCTCACGAATTGGGCGGGACCATGGGACCTGGGCCGTTGTGGGCGTTGGGTACGTCGATCGACTCCGGTGTCCCCTGTTCGACCGATACACCCTTGTCTGAGCACGTCATACGGTTTTCGAGTCAGTTTGCACGACCTTGCCTGATGAAGAGAATGCCGAAGTAGCGGAGGAACAGACTGTGCGTACGACGATGAATTCGAAGACCGCGTGGGCGACGGTGGGCCTTGCGACGTTGGCGTTGTCGCTCAGCGCGGTGCCGGGCGTGTCGCTAGCCGACACCGGCAGCGGTGATTCCGGCAGCGCGGTGATCGATACCGGTAGTGGAGTGCTCGATGGCGTCATCGACACGGGCAGCGGCATCCTCGACGGCGGAAGTGGCGTCTTGGGTGATTTGTTCGGTAGCGGATCAGCGGCGACGCAGCAGTGCAACAACTCGACCAAGTCCGGCGGCGAGGGCGTCACCACGACCATTCATCAGCTCGGCACCGCAGGCCCGACCAGATTCGTTCTGGTCTATGAGACCTACGACGTCCCTGATCGTATCCAAGTGTTCTATCAAGGCGCCCAGATTCACGACACCGGCTATGTAGGCGACCAGATCAACCAGGGCACCGGTTCGACGGTCGTCGCGGTCCCGGCCGGCGCAGCGACGTCGGTCACGGTCCGGGTCACCGGCCCGAGCGGCACCAAGTGGGACTACACCGTCCGCTGCCCCTAGGCAGTCGCTTGGACCGGGCGCGAAGTCGGGAACATGTTCGTTCCTTTTGCGCGTGGCGGCTCGACCGGTGTTCATCGGGTTGCCGCAAAGGCTGCAGCGCTCGGTTGCCATGCGAGAACGTCGGTGTGATCGCTGGTGCCTGGCGTCGCCGCCTCGCCGGGCGGGTCTGACAAGGAAGGGGGCTGGCCATGGAGAACGTTTCGAGCCTGTTCCTGATCGGTCTCGTGGGGTTTGCAGTGGTGTGCGGCGCGCTGGCCGCTGCGATCGTGGCTGCCAAGGGCAACAATAGTGTCGGCTACTTCGTGCTCGCGGTGGTGTCCGGAGTGATCGGGATCGTTGTAGCGCTGGTGGTACCTGGTCGGGCGCGACCCCCGCGCGGGTGGAAGCGGATTCATCGCCCACGATGCGGCACCGAACAGAACGTCGAGCCTGGCAAGTCCGAGTTCGTCTGCTGGCAATGCGAATTCGATGGCCCGCCGGAGTGGTAGTGACATCCACGTCGTTCCTTGCCGCCGCCCTTCACCGGGCCCGCAGGATCCGGGCACGTCTCAGGTGCTCGGCCTTGACTGTTGGGCGAATAATGGGGCGGGTGAGTTCGGATGGGGCGGCGACGCGGCCGGTGCTGGGTGCACGCATCGATCGGATCGCGGCGTCGACGCTGAGTGTCGTCGAAGCGGCTGTCGCTGTGGTGTATCTGGTCGGTGGTGGCGTCGGCCTCGCGTCGATGCTCATCCACACCGGACTGTTGGGGTGGGCTCTGTGGCGGTGGACCCGACCGTGGAATCCGGGGTGGGAGTCGATCGTTGCGGGGGCGTACTTGCTGTGCACGCCGCTCATGGTGGACGGCCCGGAGTTCACGACAAGGGCCAGTCCCATGTTGGCGGTCGCAGGGACAGTGGTGGTGACAGTGGCGATGTCGCGCCCGGTCCGCGTGTCGCTGCCCGCCACGGCGATCGTGGTCGCCGCCTGGGCATCGGGTGCGGTGCTGGTGCCCGGGGTCGATCGACCATGGACCATCTTCAGTCTCGACTTCCTGGTAGTCGAGTGGGGCGTCGCCGCGGTGTTGCGTTCGCTCGTCTTGCGGTCGGCGCAGCTCACCGACGACGCGTTCACCCGATACACCACCAGCAGAATCGATGCTGAGGTCATGTCGGCGCGCCGCCGCGACGAGCGCGAGACATGGGCGACGCTGCACGACACCGCCGCGTCCACGTTGGCGATGGTCGGCCAAGGCATTGTTGTCGACGGCGACCGGTTACGGGCCCAAGCCCGCCGCGATCTGCAGGCCGTACGGCGCGGCGCTCAGGCGCTGAACATCGACGAATTCGCTCGCCGGATCGATGAGCACGCGATAGGCATCGACACTCCGGTCCGGTTCTGTGGTCGCGCTGCGGGACCGGACAACCCGCGCACCAGCCAGGCGGTGGTGGCCGCAGTCGGTGAGGCATTGACCAATGTCGACCGGCATGCCGAAGCGAGCCTGGTGACGGTCGAATTCGGGGACCGGAACGTACGCGTCGTCGACGACGGCGTCGGCTTCGATCCCCACGACGCTGCGCTACCAGCTGACCGGTTCGGCATACGGAACTCGATCCGTGGCCGTCTCGCCGATGCGGGAGCCATCGTCGAGATTGTCTCGTCGCCGGGCGCGGGAACCACGGTCGAGATTCGATGGGACACCACCCATGAACCGGACCTGCGCCGTGATGCGGACGACGCGCTGCGGCTGCTGCGCGGCTACGGGTACGGACTGGTGGTGATCGCGGTCGTCATCACCGGACTACAGAGCCTCAATGCCCTCTCCGCCGCGCACCCCACGGCGCAAGCCGGCATCCTGGCCACTGCCGTGCTGACCGCGTTCGTCGCGGTAGCAGAGCTTCGCCATCACCTTCCCACTACCCTGTGGTGGACGACAGCGACAGTCGTGGTGGTACTCGCACCGCTGCAAACGGCACTACTGACCCCCGATCAGGTCACCAGCAGCGCCAACTGGGCCGTCGCCGCGCTCGGCTGGCAACTCGCCGCCCTGTCAGTGCATCGAGGAAGCCGCATCGGCCTTGGACTGCTCGCTGCGTTGTGGTCGGCCGGAACAGCCACAGCGGTCGCTGTCGTTTCCATCGGGGTTCTGTCGACACTGCTGTACACCGTGATCAGCGTGACGGTCCTGCAGGGTGTCGCGCTCGGATTCAGCGACTTCCTGCGCTGGGCCGTGCGTCGGACGCGACAAGCCGGCAGCGACCTGGCCGACCTGCGAATCCAGACCACGCTCACCGCGGCACTCCACCAGGACCGCCGCCGGCGTTACCAGCGCATGTCCCGCCAACTCGTTCCGGTACTGCAACAACTCGCCGACGACCCCGACTCGGCGTCCACGCCGGCGGTCCGAGCCGCATGCTCGCTCGAGTCGACCAGGCTGCGACGGCTGTTCGCCGAGGAGCCACCCGCGACGGCGGCGCTGCTCGATGAACTGCTCCCCGCGATCGAGGCTGCCGAGGCACGCGGAGTCGCCGTGGTCACCCATCCGATCGGCAGGACCGTCGCCTTCGATCCACAAGCACACACCGAGGCGCTGACCGTCGCGATAATCTTGCTCGCAGGCACCCGAACCCGCGCCAAGATCGTCCTCACCGGCACGCCCGACCAGCGCGCCGACCTCAGCATCACCTGCGACTGCGACGACACCTGCACCCAGGCTGTCACTGCGATCACACCACAGGCCACGCTGATCTGCTACGACGCTCTGGTCTGGGCCACAGTGCCGCTGCCCTGAACCCGACCGGAGTCCGGGCAGACAGTGTCCCGGACGACAGAGGTGAAGGTGCCCCACCCCAATGACAGCGGCATGCCGGTAGCGGTGGTCGACGACCATTCCGTCGTCCACGCCGGCATCGCCGGCTGGTGCGCCGACGCGGACCCACCGATCCGCGTCGCCGCCCGCTACCACAGCCCCGGCGAGATCCTGGCCGACCCCGACGCGAGGCCCGATACCCTCGCTGCGGTCGTGTTGGATCTACAGTTCGCAGAATCCAGCCCCGACCTGTCCTCCACAGCAGCACTGTGCGAGAAGGGTTTCCGGATAGTGGTCTTCTCCCAACACACCCGCAGCGACCTGATCCTTGACTGCCTCGATCTGGGCGTGGTCACCTACCTGTCCAAGCTCGAAGGCGAAGTCCACCTCGTCGCTGCACTCCAAGCCGCCGGCGCTGACCGCCCCTATCTCAGCCCGACGATGGCCCAGGCGATGAGCCAGGACGCCCGCCCGACCAGACCCACCCTGTCACCACGCGAACGGGAAGTCCTCCTCGCCTGGTTCCAAACCGAATCCAAAGCACTAGTCGGGAAACGGCTGTTCATCACCGCGGGAACCGTGAACACCCACCTCGAACGGATCCGCGCGAAGTATGCCCACGTCGGACGCCCCGCCCCAACCAAAGCCGCACTCGTCGCCCGAGCGATCCAAGACGGGCTCGTCGATCCCAACCAGCTGTAGATGTCCCCAGGGGCGCACGTTCTGCCGACCGCCCGGCCGACCGTGCGGTCGTCGTGGCGGCATGCCTTATCCCGTCTGCGAGGTGCTGCAGGCACGCACCCGCACGTCGCAGTGTTGGGCAACGACACTCACTACCGGCAGCGCTGTACCGACTCGCCTCGACGAACGCATGCCTGCTCGACCCCGGTAACACCGACCACCGACCTCCTCCGGAGGAGGACGACTACTGAATCGGCACCGAACTTGTCACACACCATGATTCGCGCTCTGCCGGATGCGCTGATCGGCATCGACGATGTCGGTTGATCATCGGACAGACAGGGGACACGACAAATGCGGACACTAGCGATATGACCGGACGAATAGTAGCCCTGCGCTGTGTTCTCCTGCTGCTTGTTTCCGCACTCGTGTCGTGTTCGGCACCGGACCTTGTGCGTGACGGACTTGGGATCAGCGCCGATTCCGGTTGCGTCGACGCACGTGGCCCGAACTCCACACTCGACGAGCTCGCTGACGCCATGATGTCGGCGACGTTCACCGATCCGACAACAGGAAGACGCACCAGCGTCGAAGAGCAAGCGCGAGAAATGGTCAACGCGTTCGAGACACTCACCGGCCCCATGGCATCGATCGATACCTCACCCGCAGTGGTCCGTGCCAAACTCATCAACGCCCTGTACTCGGCAGTGCCGGACGGCGGTGACGCCCGGTTCGCCGAAGCGGTATGCGAATACGACGCCTCGGTCTTCGCTCGGCTCGGCCTCATGTGGAACGACCCTCACCAGCTCACCCACACACCGCATTTGCTGCGCGCCAGCGGCCGCCTGGTCTGTGGCGAGGTCGATGACACTACCGCCGAGGCCTATCTTGAAGAGACAGACGAGCAGGCCGCCGCGGCCCAGGCCGATCCGCAAGTCTATGTCGCCGGGGAAATCACCAAGATCGAAGCCGTGTTGAATGATTGGACAGACGATCCTGACGAGACCGACACCGCCCGGCAGATCCGCGAAGGTCTGGAAGAATCGCTGAGGGTCCTTCGCGAACAGGATCCACATCAGGTCGCCGACGGCCTGAAAATGTTCCGGGACTTCAACTGGCTCGCCATCGAGCACCTGTGCCCATCCACGAGTGTGCTCGGCTTCGGAGAAGTTTGTGGGGAGGTCACCTCGCCACTGGGCCATAGACCGATGACCGTCCGCACGCATTCAGGCCCAATCGATTGTGAATCTGCGCTTGAGATCGTTCGAACCTTCACCACCGGCGAACGCTCGGCGATCGCGCCGTGGGTATGTGCGTACAACAACGACGGCAACACGACCGAAGTCGTCATGATCAACTGCCACAACGGGCTAGCACGGATCGTCGTGCCACGTAAGCCAGGCTGATCGGCACGGCCTGGCGACCGCACGCCTTGCACGGGTGTCGCGACGCGCTCGTGCTGCACCTGGCTGTGGCCGGCCTGTCCTGGGACACCATCTTCGCCCTGCGCCAACGCGACATCTCCCTGGCCGAGGACCGCGTCGTCATCGGCTCCCAGCCCGTCATAGAACTGCCCGGGACCGGCCTGACCATCACCTGCCCGGTCGCGGTGACTCGCCGGTCGGCCACCGTGCTGGCCCACCGCACCCCGCCCCACGGGCCACATCACTCTCGAACACCTGCTCACCGGGGCCGAGGACGAGCCGGTTACTGCCCTGCTGCCACCGTAGGCCGATCAGCCACTGCTGTGCGGCTTCGACGAGCGCGGGCTCGCCGAGGGCCTTGTCGATGAACTGGTGGTGCGGTCATCGGTCGCTGTCAGGGGCCGGACCGTGGTAGGGGTTCCTGCGGCTGCGCGGGCATTGGGTGAATCCTGAGCGGGCACGTAGTGGCCGCTGCGCGCAGCGATCAGCGCGGGTGTCGGTGGTCGCGTAGTCGCGCAGGGTGCGGTGAGCCGCGCGGCGAACTGATCGAGTTGCTCGGGTGAGAGGTTCGCGCAGGTGACGGCGGCGTGCAGGAGCTGGTGGCGCACGGTGGCCAGGGTTGCCGCAGGCGGGGCAGGTCGGGGCGTATCGGGCATGGGCGCACACTACTCGGAATCGAACTTATGTGCGACCATGTGGATGCTGGCATGTCGGCCCACTGTCGATGTCGGTCGTTGGCGGTGTGAACCCGTCTCGGCCGATATCGGCACGGCGGGGTGGCCTCAGTTGGGGGCCGGACGCAACCATTCGACCCGGGTGACCCAGGCGTAGGTGCCGGGCGTGTCTGCGACAGGCTGGACGCGCACCTGGCTGGGGTTGCCGTCGACGTCGATTTCGAGAATCTCGAGGTCGGTGGCGGTGGCCTCGCCGATCACGCGCACGCGATCGCCCACGGAATAGCTCATGACCGCAGGATATCGGTACGCCGGTACCGGAACGGCGAGGCTACCTCGGCTCGCCCCGTTCGGGTGACGGCTCTATGTCGTGGCCGGGTCCGGCTGGGAGTCGAAGCTGATCGACATGGTTCGGGCGGTGACGGTGATTGTCATTGTGGTGCCTCGGGGGGCGTGGTGGCGGATGAGTTCGATCAACGTCATCGGCGCCTCGGGGCTGCCGTAGTCGGCGGTGAGCGGGAGGTGTTCGGCGAAGTCGTCGCCGCCGACCGGGGTGCCGTCGAACCGGGCGCCGGAGTTTCCGTCGTAGCCGCGGGCGTAGGCGACCCGGGCTGGGCTACGCGGGTCGTCGGGGCGGGCGAGTTCGCGGGGGATGCCGTTGGACATCACGTAGGTGCCCTGGTCCTTGACCCAGACCAGGCTCGGCGGCACCGGGCTGGGTTTGTCGTCGTCCCAGTCCGGCCAGCTGTGTTCGGGGGCGGTCATGGCGTGCTCGGCTAGGGCGGCGACCTCACGCAGGTCGAAGACGAGTTCCATCGAATCCATGCATTGCTCCTGAGTTGGTGGTGGCGTCGGCGGGATCGGCCGGCGCTATAGTCGAATGTGTGTTCGAATGAGTGGCGGTTGATCTTGGAGGTCGACGGCGTCGTGGTGGCTGGCGATGGGCTGGTGTTCACCGGGTCGCGGTGGGTGAATCCGAGTCCGGTGTTCTGCCACCACGGGCACCGGTTCGCGCCGCAGAAGATGCTGGTGGGGTGGCGGTTCTGCCGGACCCTGCCCGGTGGCGGGCACCGCAGCTACTACTGCCGCGTCTGCGGTGATGAGGTCCTGATCCCCGAACCGGGTCCAGGCTGCGATCACCGCGACTTCGACGAACGTCCGACCGGAAACGGCGGCGCCCGCGAAACGGAGCAGGGCTGACTCCTCGGCCCGGCACTCCTCGCAGATCAGGACGCTGTTGTCGTTCTCGTGCCGACCATTCCTGGGGTCAGAGGGGCGCACCCGGCGGGTTGTCCACAGTGATATTCCACAGCTGTGGATCTTGTCGTCAGTCGGTGCCGGGCTGATCGAGTAGAACCCAGAGGCTGTGGGTGGCAACGAGCAGGCCCAGGACATCGAAGGGCAGTCGGTCTTCGGCGTCGGGGGCTGCGTCACGGACCTTGCGCAGCCTCCGGAACGGTGTGTCGCGCAGGGCGATTCCGGTGAGTTCGGGTGTGCGTGAGTCGGCGGGCACGGTGATGATCCGGTAGTCGTGCAGGTGGATCCACGCCTCATACCAGGCTTCGGTCGGTGCGCCTTGGCGTGGTGTGCTGGTCTCGGGTGGGGACTGCGGTGTCCAGAACTGGCAGTGGCAGTGCGGATCTCCACACACTGGAGGTGTGCCTGCACTGGTGGGGTTGAACCGGTCGGTCTTGCCGGAAAGCAGGACGCAGGCCTGGCGGGAGTAGTGCGCGCACTCGGGATGGCAGCCGGGTTCGACGGCCACGCCACGCTGATAGTCCGAGGACCGGATCATCACCACCGCGACCTCGTCGAGGCGCTGCCCGCAGATCTGGCAACGCCTCTCGTGCAGTACATGGCGCATGCGGGCGGCGTCGACCTGGCCCCAGACGGGGCGGGTGCGGTCGCGGTGGGTCACGGTGATGTAGGGGATGACCAGCCCGGCCGAGGTCGGCGCCCCGGCCAGGCGAGCCGGGATCGCCACCCGCTCACCGGGCGAGGGTCGGGATCGGGGACAGGGGTTTTCGGACATGGACGACTCGCATCTGCCGACGCTACTGGGGCAGCGGTGTCAGCGGTGAGGGGGTGGGCGACCAGGACCACGGTTGCGGTTCGGTCGGGCTGGAACGGTGTTTGCACGCGCAGGTGGATCAGCGTGACCAGCGATCCGACACCCGGGTCTCCCGCGGCCCAGGGCAGGTGCCGGTCGGGGTCGAGGGCGGGCATCTGGGCGCGGAGCCAGGCGTTGAGCTGGCGGGCGTCGCCGATCACGTGGGCGTGGTGACCCAGTCGGCGCCGGTGCTCAGGTTGAACCCGTAGACTCCCACCAACAGCGGCGGGTTGAAGGACGCGGCGACGACCGAGGCAGGCAGGACGGCTTCCTGTCCGGAGTAGGCCCACCAGCCTGCCGCGATCACCCAGGCGCCGCGACGCGCCTCGGCGGGCATCAGCCGCCAGCTGATCGCGTCGGCCGCTGCCCGGTACGGGTCGGGTTCCCAGGTCGAGAGGATGACCCCGCCACCGAGGTCGGTGACAGCCGGCTGGGCGTGCTCCACGCGGACCAACGCCATCGCCGGATGCACGCCCACCGCTCTCGGGCCGGGGGCGTTCGCGAAGGCGGCGAGGCGGATGCCAGGTCCGGGTGGGGTGGCGAAAGCGGCGTGCCAGCCGACGACCTGGACCTCGAACGGCGCGGGCACGGGGTGAACGCGGGCGGTGTAGCGATTCACCTCGGGCCGATCGTCCTCGGTGGCCAGACCGGTGCGGGTGCTCACTCAAGACCCTTCCCGGCCTCAGGGGAGGCGGAACTCGGGAGGCGGTGGCGCTGAACGGTTTCGATGAACCGCAGCGGCACGATCACCTGTTCGCCGTCGGGGGTGGTCAGGGTGGTGTAGCGCGGCTGCACCGCGGTGACCATGGCCGGGGCCAGCGAGTGCCCGCCGCGGGTACGGACGGTGACGGCGTCGCCGTCGCGGTGGGCGGCGGCGAGTTCGGCGGTCAGGCTCGCCGGGGTGGTCTCAGCACCGGAGGGTTGAGTCGCGGGTGCGAGCAGGGTGGTGACCGCGGCGCGCAACCGGCTACGCAGCGGAACGGTGAGGGACTGTGTCATGGGGAACCTCCAGAGCGCGGATGAATACGACGGACCCGGCGCAGCCGAGCCCGACAGGCGAAGGGGGTTTGCGATCTCGGCAGGCGCAGACGTGCCCACGCCTGGCGGGGCGTGGGCATCTTCTGGTGAGCCTGGTGTGGGGTTCAGTCGGTGGTGGGTTTGTGCAGGATGAGTTGGTTGCTGGTGGATCCGACGTGGCCGGTGCGTCCGTGGTAGTGGATGGCGCGTTCGTCGGTGTAGGGGATGCCGTTGCGGTGGGCCCAGGCGGCCATGGCGTCGAGGTTGTAGCTGGCGGAGCTGAAGTACTTCGCGCCCAGAGCGTTCCAGGTCTTGAAGCGGCCGAGTGCGTGCCGGGGAAGTCCGGCTGCGGTTTCGAGGTCGTGCCAGAGCTGTGGGGTGTGGACCCAGATCGTGAGGCTGCGCTCGATCTCGATGCCGGCTGCGGTGGTGGCTGTCGGTGTGTGGTCGTGCATGTCAGGCGGTTTCGAGGTCGGCGAGGTCGCTGTAGGGATCGGTCCCGGTTGTGGCGCAACGGCAGTGGGGGAAGGGCATGTCGCAGGCTCGGCAGTGTCCGCAGCTGGGGCAGTGGAGCTGGTCGGGTTCGGTGTAGTGGTAGCACTGCAGGCAGCAGCCGTCATCGTCGTCGAGGTCGCTGGTGGGCCACTGGTAGTAGCGGGCGTCCTGGAAGGACAGGTTGGAGTACCAGACGCCCGCGATCCAGTGGCCGCGGTGTTCGTTGAGCAGGTAGGCGGGCTGTTTGTAGGCGGGGTCGACGGTGAGGATGACGGCTTTGTCGGCGCCGAGCCAGGCCTGCATGCGGGTGTGTCCGGTCCAGGAGTCCAGCGGCCCGAACGGTTGGCGGGGCAGGAAGTCCTCGGCGGCGATGCGGGTATCCGAGCGTGGATCACCGTCGAGGGGGTGCACGTGGGAGGGCAGGATCCCGTTGTGCGCGAACACCGTGCGCTCGTCACCACCGAGGGGGAAGGGGTGGCAGTTGCTGGTGTCGTGGCGGCCGTGGGTGGCCAGCCGGGAATGGAACAAGGCGGGCCCGTCGGGGTGGTGGGTGCGGGTTTCGGCGAACTCGGTGATCACCGAGAGGGGGTCCATGCCGCGCCCGGTCAGGATCCGGTCGCCGGCGTGGATGGCCCAGCCGTGCCCGTCGGGGTTGACCAACGCACCACCGGCCAGGGCGTCGAGGTCGGGGCTGGTGTTGGGTGGGTAGAAGGTCAGGATGCACATGCCAGCTCCCGGTCGGCGTCGATGTCGGGGGTGAGGTGGTCGAAGGCACCGATGTCGGTGAGGGCGGCGAGTTCGGCGGTCAGCGGCGCGTACTCGGCGCGGTCGGCGACCCAGGCGGTGAACGCCTGCCAGGTCCAGCCGCCGCGGGTGGAGATGTCGGGAATGGTGAGGTGGCGGGTGTATTCGACGCTGGCGTGGGCGAAGGCGAACGCGGCCTGGACCTGCTGGCGGTAGAGCGAGGCACCGAAGATCCGCAGCTCGAAAGTCTGGCGCGGCAGGGTGTTGACCGCCTGATAGCGGCCGACACACTGATTGCCTCGTGCGGCGTGGCGGTGGTCGATGTGGTCGGCGGTGAACATCGCCCACTGCGACTCGCGTCGCGCCAGCACGGTGACGTGGTTGTCGTTGCGGTAGATCAGGCGCAGCCACCGGTAGATGTGGGCGGGGGAGTCGAAACCGGCGCGGGAGAGATGGATGTGGATCCCGACCTCGGAATCGGTGAAAGCGCCCAGCAGCCGCAGCCGCGGCAGCACACCCCACGGGAACTCGCTGATCGCGTAGTCATAGGACATGGGATGGGTGACCACTTCGAACCCGCACGACACCGACGCCTCGTCCTTGAGATAACCGAGGTCGCCGAGCGTGGCGGTGGCGGTGGCCACGGCGTCGTCGAAAGCGTCGGCGGGGACGTGGAGTTCGAGCTCAAGACCGAGGTGCAGGGGGCCGGTGCCGTGGAAGATCGGGTCGGGTTTGTAGTCGCTGTGCCACAGGCTCGCGTTCGGGTGGCGGCGTGCGCAGCTGTCGCAATATCGGTCGGTGGTGGCGATGAGGGTGTCGCAGTAGTCGTCGGCGCAGAACTGGTAGTCGCTGTCGGCGCAGGACTGGCACACGATCCGCTCGCCCTCGACGAGGTTGTAGTCCTCGACGCGGACCTCGCAGTCGGCGCACACGTTGTAAGTGCGGGAGCAGTCTTCGCACACGTCACCGCCGCCGGAGATCGCGGTGTAATACTCGGTGTAGCGGTGGCAGTCATCGCAGCGCGACCACCGCACCCGGCACCCAGCGCACCGGTAGGCGCCGTCAGCGCATTCAGCGGTCTCCCGCGCGGGCAGATCGCAGCCGAAGCACAAATCCAGCTCGGCCACACAGTCCTGACACAACCGCTCACGCTCAGCGGTATCGACGAGCACACCGAACGTGGGCCGGGACGAGCAATCCTGGCAGGCCGGGCGTTCCAGCACAGCAGTGGGCATGAAGAGTCCTTCCGGAAAATACGGAAAGCCCGCACCAGCCGTGGTCTGGTGCGGGCATTCGAGAGGTAGGGCGTTGGACGGGTCTAGGTGGGTCTCGAAGTGATCAGGTGCGAACCCGCGACCCGGTTGGCAGACAGCGAAGCGATGGGGGAGTGGATGCGCGGCGGCATGTGCACCAGCGCTCGGGGAAGGCGCAGGTGCGGCACCATCCACATCGGCGACAGAACCGGGTGGCCTTGGTGAGGTCGACGTCCTCGCAGTGGGCGCAGATGGTTCGCCAGTCGGTCCAGCGCTGCGCGGGTGGCAGGTAGCTGGCGTTGGAGTACCAGATCCCCGAGTCCCAACCGCCCAGGTGCTCGTTGAGCAGATACAGCCGCTTGGTGTAGGCGGGATCGATGGTCAAGATCGCCAACTTCGAGCGTCCCAGCCACGACTCCAGACCCCGGAATCCACGGTGGGTGTCGAGAGACCCGAAGGGCTGCTCGGGCAGGTAGTCCTCGGCGGCGATGCGGGTGTCCGAACGCCAGTCATATGCGCCGGGCCGCACACGTTTGGGCAGGGTGCCGTTGTGAGCGAGCACAGTACGCGGGTCGCCGCCGACGGGGAAGGGGTGGCAGTTGCCGAGGCCGATGATCCCGTGGGTGGCGTAGCGGGAATGAAACAGCGCCGGCCCTGACCGGTGCCGGGCGCGCAGTCGCAGGAACGAGTCGATGCTCTGCCCACCGTCCATGCCGTGACCGGTGATGATCCGGGTGCTCGCCACGATCGCGAAACCGTGCCCGTGCGGGTTGGCACACGCCCCGTACTGCAGCGCTACCGGGTCCGGGGCGATTCCGGCGGGGATCACCGTCAGCAGGCACAAACCAAGGCCTCCTCACCATCGGCCAGGGCCACCAGTTCCCGAGTCAGGGGCGCGTATTCCAGGCGCCGTCCCGCCCAGACGGTGAACTGGTGCCAGTCCCAGCCGCCGGCGTGGATGTCGGGCACGGTGAGCGCGGCGGTGTAGCGGACGGAGGCGTCGACGAAACCCAGCGCCGCCTGCACCGATTGGGAGTCGAGACTGGCGGCGAAGGTCCGCAGTTCCAGGGTGTGGCGGGGCTTGGTGTTGACCGCCTGCCGCCGATCCACACCGCTGGCGTGGCGGGGACCCTTCGCGAGATCCTTGGCCTGGGATCGGGTGTGGGCGTCGAAGACCGCGTAGCGGCTGGTTCGGCGCGAGAGCAGGGTGAGGTCGGACTGATTGCGGTAGAGGAACTTCATCCACCGGAACACATGCGCCGGGCCACCGAACCCGGCCCGGGAGGCGTGGACGTGCAACCCGACGCTGGCATCGGTGCCGCACCCCAGCTCGGCGAGCTGATCGAGCAGGCCCCAGGGGAACCGCTGCAGCGCGTACTGGTAGGTCATGGGATGGGTGACGATCTCGAACCCGAACGGTTGGATCGAGGAGTCCTGCTTGAGGTAGCCGAGCCCATCAAGGCCCTGGTAGGCGCGGGTGATGGCGCGGCGGCGATCGGTGTAGGGCACGATCACCTCGAGTTCCACTCCCAGGTGCAAACGCTCACCCGGGTCGCCGTGGAAGATCGGGTCAGGCCGATAGGAGTAGGGCCAGACCTTCGGCTCCTGCCCACACCGGTCGCACTCACCGTCGCTGATCAGTGGCCGCGCGCACCGGCGGCAGACACGCATCGTACCCAGACAGTCCAGACACACCCGGTATCCCTCGGCGACATACCTGCTGTCCGCAGTCGCACGAAGGCATTCGACGCAGGCGTCGTAGGTGTCCATGCACACCGGACAGACCACGCCGCCGGTGACGGTCGTGCGAGAGTCACACAGAGTCGGTGCCCGGCACGACTCACACGGACGGACACGGGACACACAGTCCGGGCACAGGCGAGCCAGGCCTGCGGTCGCGGTGAACTCCGCACCACGGACGTGGCAGTACTGGCAGTGCAACAGCGTCGGCAGACACTCCTCGCAGACGGCGGTGTGGCCGATCACCCGCAGCGGCTGGGGCCGCGAGGTCTGACAACGCGCACAGGTTTCGGGGAACGGCGGATCCTCAGGCACGGTCGGGTCGGGCATAAAGGTCCCTTTCAACGACAAGCGCCGCCCCGGGAATCCGGAGGCGGCGTGAAGGACAGCGAGCGGGTCAGTCGGGGTTGCGACGGCTCGGAGGTGAGCGGGCCGTGTGCTCGGCCAGATTGGTGATCCGGTAGGGCTGGTGCATTGGCTGCACGCGGTCAGTCGCCAAGGGTGTGGTCGGAGGCGGAGAGGACAGGTTCGCGGCGGCGCTGAGAATGCGGCTGACCGTCGAGCGGCTACCGCCCTCGCTCCGCGCGATCCTGGTGGCGTTCTCCCCCTCGACTCGATGACGGACCAGGATCTCGGTCACCACCATCGCGTCACGACGGCCCTGCAGATCACGACGACAGACCCGCTGCGCCAACACCGCGAGCTCCTCACGCGCCTGCTCGAGAGCAACAGGCGCTGCCGTGCGCACGCGCTTCCGCCCTTCGGCGCCGGAGGCTGCCGTGCGCACGGCATCACGAGACCAGTCGGGTGTGCGCACACTCTGTGACGGCGCCGTGGGCGTGCGCACGGCGCTTGCCCCTTCGGACGGCGTGCGCACAAGACTCGAGGGGGTGAAATGGTGCGCGTACGGTGTCCGGCCCTTCGGCCGGGATGCGCCACTGTTCAGAAGGCCAGCTGGCATCACGGACTGCCCTTCCCGGACGTGCGCCGCCGCGCCCCGCGCAAGGTTGGCGGTCGACTCCAGGTGTCGGTATGTGCAGGCACAATGGGTGGTGGGAGAAGCCGGCTGGGGCAAGGATTGCTATGCCTGGCAGGAGAACAGCCCCACAGTCGAGCGGGGGCAAGGACGCGGTGCGAGCGCGTATCGAGCGGGCACGTGCACGGATGGACCAGCGGCGGGCCGATCAGAAGATCCGCGACCGCCACATCAGCGCCGCGGTCAAACGATTCGCCGTCGCCTCCGCAGCCGAAGCTGCAAGCGAAGAAGCACGGAACCGACAAGTCAACGAACTGCAGCAAGCGATCCAGCAGGCGCACAAGACAGCTGCAGCAGAGCTCGCCGGCCTTCGGCTACGCCAGCGCGCAGCGCTCATCGAGATGAAAGATCAAGGTCAGACCGACGACGAGATCAGCGAACTACTCGGATTGCCCCTCCGACAAGTCCGCCAACTGCTCGCACTGACCCCACCAGCCAGCACCGCGACACCACCGGGCACAGCGCAGCAGTCCGAAACCGACGTGGGGCGGGTCGATCTGCGGCGGCGGGAACCGCGGGCTGGAGGCTAGAGCCGCGCGTAACCTCCAGCTGACCAGACAGTCCAGCGGAAGTTGGCCGGTGACACAGAAACTCGGGCCGCAACCGTCGGAGACGGAGGCGTAGGCCAGAACACGGATCCACAGCGGTGGCAGTAGAAGGCGCTGCGCCACAGACGGTCTGCCGCAGCCACGCCGGCGCGCACGGTGCGGTTGCGGCGCCGGGTGACACTGATCGACAGGATGATGATCATCGAGGGTACCGACAAAGCGCCGACGAAGAAGACTGCGGCGATCACCCGCCCGATGATCGGTTCCGGCCCATCCTCGCCGAGATCCAGTGCCGCGATCACTGTCACCAGTGCAGCTGGAATGAGCAGCACAATCGCCCAGAACGTTCGGCGCCCGGTGGACAGCAGTCCTGGGTCGCGGGCCAGGCTGCGGGCAAGGGCTGTGGTGCGGGTGTGAGTGGTTGCTGAGTTGGTGAGGACCGGGATGATGCTGTTGCCGGTGAACCCGACACCAGTGTGGGTGGAGTAGACCGTGCCGGTAGAGCTACCCCCCGAGCAGATCGCGGGCACGCTCTGGACCTGGTCGACGTGTCGGCAGCTCGGGCAGGTGAGATCGACGTCCATACAGCTCCCCCTCAGCTGGTGTGTGACATCCGGATGCAGGTAGGTCACAGGCTGCATCGATCAAACACCGCCGGGGGTGACTATGTCGAGCGCGCTTGAGGTTTCAGGATGCGGCCCAAGCTACGTCCGCGGACGTTGTGAGGAGCGGTGCTTCTCGGTCATCGAAGCAGCGTCGGGCTCCTTCTGGTTGCGGGCCGGCTGGATCGCACGTACCGGGACGGTGGCGGCATGGCCGCAGACGAGGCCGAGTTGTTGACCGAGAGAGGGGGACGCGGTTTCCCTGTGACTGTCGAGAGCGCTTGGCATCGAACTTAGCAAGAAGAGAACGCGTGATCGTGCTTGTCGGTTGACTCCGGTTGGCTGCGCACGCGGCCGTCGCCTGCCCCAACCTCCCCTGATGTGTGCTTCCAGGATTGCGGCGGATCGAGGGGCGGCACCATAGGGATCTCTGGTTGTTCAGGGAAGACGGAGCGAGAGGCACCGTGTCAGCCCGTGTGGAAAGTGGGCAAGTCTCCCTCCGGACACAACCGTTATACACACGGGTGGGCTTGCTTCGGCGAGCACCACCCGTGTTTTTTCGTTGTAGGTCAGTTTCAGGCCGAGTTGGCGGTAGACCTCGTGTTTGTCGTTCGGGTCTGCTCTGCGGAGCGCGGTGGTGAGTTCGCCGAGTGAGTCGATGAGTTGTCTGATCTCCTCGCGGGTCAGTTGCCTGCTGGGGAATTGGCGTTGCGCGTGTTCGGCTTGGCGGGCTCTGTCTTGTTCGGCGGCTGCGGTGGCCTCTGGGAATAGTTGGGGAGTCGGTCGCCGAGTTGAAGGGCGGTTCGTGTCAGTCGCAGGTCGCAGGCGGCCGGAGGCGTAGACGATGGCGGTGCTGGCGCCGTTGGCGACGGTTCCGGCGCCGATGATGGCGACGAGGGCGCCGCGGACGCTGATCGCCTTCGCTCGGATGTCGGCAATGGTTCTGTCGAACTGGGGTCGGTGTCACTGCAGGTCGGAGAACTCGGCGCGGATGGGGTCTTTGCCCCACTCGTTGACCTGTTCGAGAGTGCTCGTGGGGCCGAAGTAGGTTTGGATGGTGGCTTTGCGTGGGTCGGCGCCGTAGGCGCGCAGGGTGCGGATCGTGGCGACCGGGTCCCCGCCGGTGGCGGTGACGGCCCAGTAGATGGCGGGCATGCCTTTCTCGGTGACCGCGTCGATGTCGGCGCCGTGGTCGAGTAGGTATTTCACGTTGTCGGCGAGTCCCATGGATGCCGCGAAGTGCAGGGGGGTCCAGCCTTCGTTGTCGGTGACGTTGACGTCGGTGGTGGCGAGCTGAGCGGCGATGTCGGCGATGGTGCCTTCGAGCGCGGCGTAGTGCAGCGGGACTCGCCCCCATTCGTCGGTGGTTGTCACTTCTTCTATCCCCTTCTGCGTCTGCGGCTTCCCGTGGATAGCCACATCGACGAGTTGATACCGTGGCCTGAACAGCCCGCCGGCGCATCGACGACGATGTGCAGTCCCGCATCAGCCCGGCACACAGCGAGAACATCAAACTTCATCGGCGCGATCGAGGTCGACATCGACGCCGAACTCGCCCAGCTCGGACCGACTGGCTACCGGCCGCTACGTCTCTGCGGCACGCTCTTCTGGCCGTGCGGCTCCACGCATAGCGGCAGTTCCTCATCCAACCCTGCCACGCCGCTGGTCGTGCCGTCCAGGGCGGGCCAGTCCTGAACTAGAGTGCTCCGGATGCCCGATCCGCTGCATTTCGATACTCATGCCGAGGTCTACGACCGGGCCAGGCCCCCGTATCCGGCCGTGCTGTGGGCCGAGCTGCGGGATCTCGGACTATTGAGGCCAGGAATCCTGGCCATTGACCTCGGTGCCGGTAGTGGACTGGCCACCGGTCCGCTGCTCGAGGCGGGCGCGTCGGTCGATGCGGTCGAACCGGGCCCAGGCCTCGCAGAGCGCTTGCGTCAGCGTTGCCCGGCCGCAGTCGTGCATGTCGAGACGGCAGAGCAGATCGAGTTGTCGACCGGAGTCTATGACCTCGCGGTCGCGGCGACCGCTGTGCATTGGTTCGATCTCGGGGTGGTCGTCCCGAAACTGCATCGCGCGCTGCGACCCGGCGGCCATTTCGCCGTGTGGCGCAACGCCTTCGGCGACCCGAACGTCCCGGTCACGCCGTTTCGCGCGCGAGTCGATCAGATCGTGGCCCGTCGGACAGTTGCGGAACCGTCGCGTGCACGGTGAACTCGACACACGGGCGTGGGCGGATCTCCTGACCGCGAGCGGTCATTTCGCGACCACACATATTCGCCACTTCCGGTGGTCGATCGTCATGCGGACCGACCAGATCCATGACCTGTTCACCATATTCAGCGACTGGAGTCCGGCTGAAGTGGATGAGGCGGCTCAGGCTGTGGACGAGCTCGGCGGGCAGGTGAGCGAGCACTATGTCACGCCGCTGATTGTGCTGCGAAGCAACGAATCCGCCGACGCCTGAACATGGTTGCACTCGCTGCTGCCAAAGCCGCCTTCCCTACCAATCCTGACAATGACCGCTTACTAGGATTCAATGATGACACTCACCCCCGGGATCATAGATTTTCAGCTGTACCTTTTGAAAGCCATGGACCCGCCACAAGCTGTTGCCGCTGCTGCCCTGGCTGAGCTCGACCGTTCACCGGAGCAGATGATCGCCAGCTTCGAGAAAGTGCACCGGTCGACGTGGATACTCGAGGGTGGTTCGGCGGAAAATATTCTGCCGCTGGTCGAAGGGGTAGGCGTTCCTGTGCCCCCTTGCTTCAGTGCCGTCTATGAAATGGCTTTCGCGCTCCCTCTGTGGCCAGAACTTCTTCTTGCGGTAGCCTTCAACTCGGACAGTCGAGTATTTGACGCGGTTGAATTCGTCAGGGCGCCCGATAGCACTCAGGTTCCAGAGGTGAGGCCCTGGAGGCTACTTGAAAAAGAAGCCTACGAAGTCTTTGATCGAGTAGAGGAAGTCGAGTCCTGGGGAGATTACAGGATTCTTGCTGCCCGAAACGGTGAGCATGGCGAGGTCCATCGCTTGAGATTCGGGCGGGGGCTTTTTTGCAAGACGTAAGGATTCTCTGACCGTGCTGCCCAATCTGTGGGTGGTTCTCTGGCCGGGATCCGGTCGTGGGTGACTACGTCTGTATAGGGTGCGCAGCGACCCCCGCATGCGATGGCGTCGTCGACCTCGGCGTCCGGCGTCATGACCAGTCGGTCCAGTCCGGTGCCCATGAACCGCTGCCACGGCAGGTTGGGTATTTCGGGCGGTGGGGTGGACAGGTCGCCGAACAGCGCGGTTGCCAGCGGATTGCATGCCAGCACATCGGATTTGGCGGAGACATCGGAATGATCTCCTCGGGTCTGGTCCGTCACGCTGTCCGTGTGTCCCGATCCGTGTCGGCGCGGAGGTCCTGTCAGTCGCGTAGAAGGTCGACGACGCCGGTGGTCGACTCGTTCCCGCCGCCCTCGGCAACTCGGCGCTCCATCAGTTTCATGAAGGGCTCGAGAAGCTCTGGGCTGACGCCCTGTTCCAGGGCGGTACGTCGTAGCGTGTCGTTTGTCGTCGCCATCATCGCCAGGTTCGACTCCACGTCCTTCGTGTAGTCCCCGCTCGCCAGCTGCGCGGCGGTGCCGTAGGCGTACCCGGCCATCGCCTGCTGGTAGGCCACCATGAGGGGCGCGAATTCGATGGGGGAGATGTCCTCGATCCCGATGAGGGCGAATGCGTGTGCGGCGCCGGCGAACATGCCCCACATCGCGCTGAGGAGGGCGATGTCGTAGAGGGCCGCAAATCCGGCGTCCGTGCCGACGTAGTTCACTCCGGCGGGTACCGCCAAGGTCTCGGCATGGGTCCCGTGCAGCTGTGCTGAACCGCTGTAGAAGACGTACGCACCACTGTCGGCGGCGCCGATCATGGAGGGGACAGCCATGATTCCGCCGTCGAGGAAGCTACCGCCGCGCGCGGTGATCCATTCGGCGAGCGCACGCGCCTCGGCGGGTGTGCTCGTGGTCAGGTTGACGATGTCGCGGCCGGTCAGATCGACGTCGTCCAGGGTCTCGCGCACCGACGCGTCGTCGAGGAGGCACACCACGACGAGTGTGTTCGCGGTGACGGCGTCAGCGACGGTTGCGGCGACCGCCGCGCCTTCCGGGGCCGGCCTGGAACTGCGGTTCCACACGGTGACTGTGTATCCCGCCGCGAGCCACGAACGGGTGAGGGCCGAGCCCATGTCCCCGAGACCGAGGACGGTGAGCGCGTGATCTTTGTTGTCGGACATGCGGTTTAGTGTTGGCGCGATACCCGGGCCCAACAAGTACGCACAGTGAAGTGGGTACGCACTCCCGGGATAGCGCACAGGTAGAGGGAAGGAGCCACCGTGCCGATGACACGCAGGCCGGGCGCGTACCGATGCGGACTCGACGCCACCATGTCGGTGCTCAACGGCAAGTGGAAGATGATGATCCTCTGGCCGCTGAGCGAACGCCCCCACCGCTTCGGCGAGTTGCGCCGCGCGGTGGACGGCGTCACCGAGAAGGTTCTCACCACGCAATTACGCGAGCTGGAGGCCGACGGGATCGTCCATCGGAAGGTGTACAACGAGGTGCCGCCCCGGGTCGAATACTCCCTGACACCGCTGGGCGAGCTTCTCAACAGCGCGCTGCTTCCCTTGGAGGCCTGGGGGCGGGAGCACCTCATGGGTGAAAATGTCGTCCGGGCCGGTTTCTGAGCCGGTTCAGCCATACAAGCCCTCAACCGAGTTGAGGGCTTCGGTCCGCCGAATTCCGGTGGAACACGCGGCGCCACCGTCACGAGATCGGAAGACGGCTGCGGCTGACGCAGTGCAGCTTTGACACCTTCGACGAGGGTAGCCACGTTGTCGATGCCGACCCGCGGGTGGTGCGGCTGGTGGCCGTGCGCGGCGGGCGCCTGGTCGGGTTTCTGTCGGGCAACCCCCGCACCGGCCCCGATCGTGCTTGTCGGCGTGCTGGAAGAACGCGCGGGGGTCGGCACCGCGCTGGTCGAGGAGTTCCTGCGCCGGGCCCCGCGCCAGTTGGGCGGGCGAGGCGACGGTGATGCTCGACGTCCAACCCACGGGCCGGTGGGTAGGCGGGTGCTCTTCGCAGGCTTACTGGTTCGTCTCCTGCTGCAGGGCAGGCGCTCTGTATTTCAACCGCCGACTCCGCTGAACCCGCCAGGGCGGGCCACCGGCAGGCGGGTACCGGTCAGTGCGGGCGCCATCACCTCTCGTTGGCGTCCGCGCGTCCCCAGCGGTCTCCTGATGGTCGAGGTGTCGATCGGTGCTGCGGGTGTCCGCACCGATCGACAGCCACGGGGTCACGCGGTCCTGGCCGAACTCGGGCACGGCGGGGTATCGCGGGCCGGCGACCGGGGCACGATCTCGATCCGGGTCGCATCAGCCGCGACACCGAGCTGTTGAGCTCACGCCGTCGAGCACGGCCCGCTCCTTCTCCGCAGCCAGAGCCGGGGCGCTCGCTCGGCGACTTCAGGGGTGGTCTGAGCTTGTGCGGCGAACCGCCCGCCTGAGTCGAACGGGCGGCGGTGTGGCTTTGCCAAGCGCTGGCGTTCCGATGTCGTTGGGGCGGCCGGTGTTGGGGTGGACTTGGACTACCGGAGTTCGGGAGCCGAGAGGGGCTCGTCGCGGCGGGCATTGATGGCCTGGTGAAGAGTGAGGAAGAAGAGCACGAATCCGATTGTCAGCAGGATGTGGCCGCCGCCTGCCAGATGTGAGAGCGGCTTGGATTCGCTGTGCCCGAGCACGGTCCGGGTGCCGATGATCGTCATGCAGGACACGACCCACAGGAGGCCGGCGTTGTAGAGGGCGAAGAACCAGTGATACGCGCGGGTCTTGGAGAGCGCGAGTTGATGTTCGAGGACCAGGACGATCAGGAAGAACAGCATTCCCAAGGCCAGCAGGTGAGTGTGGACCACGGCGAGTTCGGTCTTGCCGGTGAACTGGTGGGCCTTGGTGAGTTCGCGGTAGAGCACGCCCGAGGGCAGTCCCATTGCTGTGTAGCCGGCGGTGGCCCAGTAGAGCTGTTTCATCGAGTCCTCGTCTGTGAAACAAGTTGTGATCGTTGGGATTCGAAACCGTCACGCGGTTTGCGCGGAGCGCTCGGTGTGGAGCTCGTGGGTCGCGCCGGTCGTGCTTGTTTCGCGGAGGAGCAGTACGCCGGTGATCGCGATCAGTGCGGAGGTCAGGCCGTGGACGCTCAATGCGACGGCCGCGGACCCGTGGTGTGCCAGGACGTTGATCATGTCGCCCAACGGGGCAACGGCGGTCATCAGCAGGATCCAGCCCAGAGCGTGGCGTTGGCCGGTGACCAGCAGGATGCCCGAGCCCAGGCCCATCGCGAGTTCGCGGCAGCCCTTCACGATCAGAAAGCCGTCGCCGTCGTCAGGCCAGGTCGGGAGGCCGAAGCCCGGCGCCGAGGTGGTGGGGGTCAGGATGAAACAGTAGGCGAGGTAGAAGGTGAACAAGACAGTGGCGGTGGCCAGAACCGTGGTCAGGTTCTTGCGCGACATGGGTGATCTCCTGTGACGTTCAAGTGGCGAGGTGTTCTCGGCCGGGCACTCAGGCCGCCGAGGGGCACTGCCCGGCCGCGCGCTGGGACGAGTCGGCCGGGCATCGATCTTCGAGCTACCGATCGGCGGTCACTGCGACATCACGTCGCCGTGTCCCAACTCGAGGGTGGGGTGGAAGATCATCGGTCGCGCGGTGAGGTCGACCTCGTTGTGGATGCGCAGAGTCAACTCTCGCCATTGCACGGTGCCGAGGGCTTTGCGGAGGGCGGTGCTGCTGTCCCAGTCTCCGATGTTGACGAATATCGCCTCGGCACCCTCGGCGGCCGCCTGGAACATCCGGGTTCGGCGGAAACCGGAGGCGGCCGCCATGTACTGGGCGCTCTCGCGCCAGCGCTGCAGGAACAACTCTCGCTGCGCCGCGGGTACCGACATTGTGTTGATCACGGTGACCGGGCCGTCGGTGTCCGGGACGACCGGGTTGCTCGAGGACGACACGATGTTGCCCTCCAGGTGGTCGTGTCGAACCGCGTGCCCGTGGGGTGCTGTGGTTCGGCCGCTCAGGGGATCGAGCACGTAGCGACCACGCGTCCCCCCTTCGGCCATCGCCCGGTGGGCTGCGCTGGCCTCGGTCAAGGGCAGGACCGCGTGCACGCGGGTGGGCAGCCGTCCGGATGCGGCGTGGGTCAGGAGTTGTGCCAAGCGCCGGCCGTTGGATCGAACCATGAGGATGTTGACGGTGATTCCGCGCTCGGCCGGGGGCGTCCGGTTCGGGCGGACGCCGACGAAGGACCCGCCGTCGCGGACCGGGTTCAATCCCCACGCTTGCTGTGATGTGGTGTCGACGACGGCATCCCAGCCCGGTTCGGCTTCGGTGCAGAAGTCGGCGCCGAGACCGCGCACGAATGGCTCGTCCTCGGGGCGGGCCAGTCCGGTCACCTGCCAGCCGCGGTCCGCTGCGAGCACGACCACATTCGCGCCGATCGCACCAGCCGCGCCTGCCACGAGCAATCGGTTGCCGTCGGCGGGTGCGTCGCCGAGCAGATCGACGATCTGTGCCGCGCTCAAGGCGCTGAGCGGCACCGTCGATGCGGCTACCAGGTCGAGTTCGTCGGGCACCACGGCGAGGTCGGCGGCGGGCACGACGAGTTGCTCTGCGTAGGTGCCGAAGTCACGATCGAAGCCGAGGATGACACCGGCCACCCGCGTCCCGACGCTTACGTCCACGCCTGGGCCGGCGGCGAGAACGGTGCCGGCGAAGTCCCAGCCCAGCCCCGTATGGGAGGGCTGGTTGATCATTCCCATCTGGTGGAAGAACCCACTGGTGACGCCGAGATCGGTGGGATTGACGGGCGCGGCCGCAACCGCGACCCGGACTTCACCGGGGCGGGGCTCGACGACGGGTACGTCGATGATCTCGATCGAGTCGGGCCCCCTCGGGGCACGGACGACCGCGGCCCGGAAAGTGCTGGGGTTGTTCATATGTCGCTCCTGTGTCAGTTCGGCTCTGATGGGTTCGACACTGCTCCGCGAGCTTTGGAAGGAACTTGGAGCGGCCTTGGAGCACTGCGAAACGTCGTGGGCCGTAGATCCAGGTGGTGCGGGTCATGACGTTGAAGTCGTTGCCGGTGATGCGTGTTGATAGGGTGGCGAGGTGAGTTCTCCGGAGGCATCCAGACGGTAGCCGCTCGGCCTGTGGGCTGGGCGGCGTTGTGAGTGTGGTTCCCCGCCGGTCGTTGAGCGACCGGTGCGGTGTGGGTCTCGCAGCGCCGGACGATGTCGGTTTCTTTGCTGTCGGGCACTGGTTCGCCTGATTCAGCAACCCATCTCGGGCGCCGGGAATGACTGCGGTGCCCAGTATCCGGGGAGTTTCCTCTTATGCCCATTGTGGTGTTTGTGCTGGCTGCTGCGGTTTTCGCGCAGGGCACATCCGAGTTCATGGTGTCGGGATTGCTCGAGCAGATCGCGGTGGATGTCGGGGTGTCGCTTGGTTCCTCTGGTTGGCTGACCTCGCTGTTCGCGGCTGGCATGGTGGTGGGGGCGCCGGTGATGGTGATGGCGGCGGGCCGGTTGCCCGTCAGGAATTCGGTCACGGTGTTGCTGGGATTGTTCTGTCTCGCGCACGTCGCCGCGGCCGCGACGACCGGGTTCTCGATGCTGTTGGTGACCCGGGTTGTCGCGGCGCTGGCCAATGCCGGGTTCTTGGCGATCGTGCTGGCCACGTTGCCGAGACTGGTAGTACCGGCGATGCTCGGTCGCGCGAGCACGGTAGTGGTGTCCGGTGTCACGGTGGCCTGCGTCGCCGGCGTCCCCGCAGGGACGCTGCTGGGGCAGTATTGGGGGTGGCGTGCGGCGTTCTGGGCCGTCGCCGCTGTCAGCGCAGCATTGCTCGTCCCGGTGTGGGTGATGCTCGGTGATGATGTGCGCGACGGTCTACTGCCGACCCGGCAGGAACCGACGATGCTGCGCGAATGGCTGGTGCTGCGCCAGGGTCCGGTGGTCGGCGCCGTCGTCGCCGGGATCCTGGTGAACGCCGCAACCTTCGCCGCATTCATCTATTTCGGCGCCATTACGGCCAACACCGCGGGGAGCGGCCGGTGGGTCCCAGTAGTACTGGCCCTCTTCGGTGTCGGCTCATTTCTCGGCGTGACTGTCACCGGTCGCTACAGCGATCGCTACCAGCGGCGGATCATCCTGGCTGGAACTGGCGTACTCGCCGGAATATGGGTGCTGGTCGCTGTGACCGCGCACGCGCTGATCGGATTGTTGGTCATGTCGGTGGTCTCGGGAGCGGTGGCGTTCGGCGTTGGTTCGACGCTGATCGCGACGATCGTGCAGACCGCTACCGCGCTCGCTCCGCGGATCTGTGGTGCGTTGGCGACCACGGCCGTCAACATCGGTGCCGTTCTCGGCCCCGTCACCGCAGGCTTGGTGGTCGACCGCATCGATCGCGCCACAGCGGCACTGTGGTGTAGCGCCGCCTTTACCACCACGGCGGTGGGTGTCGTGGGAGTCGTCATGCGTCGGCGCGGCACAAGGCCGGTCGAGCAGGTGCGTGCCGGGGCCCGCTGACGCACCGTTGTCGGTGAAAGGCCGGTGACCATCGAACCGGCGGTGGCGGGCCCGTCCCGTCGCTCACGTCGCCGCCGAGATGGGGATCTCGCGTCAGTGTGCGAGTGGGCAGGCCAACCGGTTTCCTCAGAACGGTGAACGCAGGTCGCTCGACCGGTATCGACAACGCGTCGCCGGCTCACCGCGACCACCGTGGAAGTCCTCGGACGGTTCGAGACAGTGGAGGCGTGGGCGCGGATGGTCTGCGTGGCGCGTCGCCTTGGCACTGGCTGCCGAAGGCAGGCTGGGCCGGCGCGCATCTATATGGGCGAAAACCGTTGGATCCGAAGGCGGTTCGCGCTGGCTTCGGCGTCGGCGGACCAGGCGAGAGCATTCCATGTCTCGGCGATGGCGGCAGCCCGGGTGAAGTGGGCTGCGGCTTCGTCGGCGCGTCCGAGGAGCAGAGCGAGTTCGCCGAGCGTGTGCGCGACGGGGCGCAGGGCCAGCGACACGCTCTCCGCGCCCGCTGGGGGGCCGGCTCGGTGGGGCAGCAGGTCCGCGTAGATGTGCTCGGCGGCGGCGCGGTCTTTGAAGGCGACCGCCGCCATCGCACGCAGACTGGTCAGGAAGGTGAAGAAGAAGTCGGGTCGGATCGGGGCCGGTGAGGTCCGGGCCCGGTCCGCCTCACCGCGGCGCCCCGCGGCGTGGAGAGCGAGCGTGAGCAGGTCGGTGGTCATCGGGCCCAGCGCGGTGTGCAGGGCGCGTACGTCGTCCAGGTGGTTGCCGAGCGTGCCGTCGTTGATCCAGATCGCCGCGCGTGCGAGCCGCAGGAAGCCTGCGGCGTGCACCGAGCCGGCACGTTCCATGCGTTCGGTCGCCTCGGTGTAGAGGCGCTCGGCCTCGGCGTATCGACCCTCGATGAGCACCAGTGTCGCCAGCGCGATCTCGGCGGCGCCGATCGCTTCTGGCATCTGGTAGGCGCGGGCGAGTGCGAGTGCCTGCGCCGCCACCCGGCGCACGGTCGCGGGGTCATTCGTTGCGGCAGCGTTGGCGGCCTGATTGATCAGCCCGGTCACGCGATAGACGGGCAGGTCGTGCTCGACGCCGATCTCCACCAAGGTGCGCGAGTGCTCCTGCTGTCCGGACTCGCGCGCGAGAACCAGCAGCGCCGCGGCCTTCAGGCGGGGAGCTGTGGCGAGGTCGAGCGCTTCCCGCGCCGCCGCGAGAACGCTCGGGTCACCCTCGCCCACCAGCTCGTGGGCGTAGGCGATGAGGAGATGGGATCGCACGTGGGGAGCCAACCCGGTCCGTTCGAGCAGTCGGGCGAGGCGCTCGACGATGGGATGGTCGATCGTGCCGTAGGTGCGGGCCTGCCAGGGAGTGGGTTCGGTCCAGGCGGTGAACGCGGCGATCATCAGATCCTCGCGCCCGATCGACTCGGCGTACTGCACGGCCTGCTCACGCGTGTCCCTGGCCGCCGCAAAGGCTCCGGCCCTGACCTGCGCGCGCAGTAGTCTGCCGAGCAGGCCCACCCGCTGGTCAGGGTCGCTGGAGTTGGCGACGGCATCGGCCAGCAGTGTGGCCGCGACGTCGTGGGCATAGCGTGCCTCGGCCAGTTCGGCTGCCCGTAGGCAATAGCCGACCGCTTTCGGTGATCCCGCTCGCGCGTAGTGGTGGGCCAGCGCGTTGACATCACCGGAGCCGTCCAAGGCCGTAGCGAGCCTGGCGTGCATCCTGGTGATCCGGACCCGGCTGACATCGGTGATGAGCGTGTCCCTGACCAAGGCGTGCACGAATCGGATCCGCCCGGGTGCGGGCTCGTCGAGCAGTCCGGCGATGACGCCCGCGTCGAGTGCGTCCAGGACGCCGTCCTCGTCGGTGTCGGCGGCACGCACGAGTACGTCCACCGAGCTTTCGCGGCCGGCGACCGCCGCGAGCCGCAGGACGGACACACCGCTCTCGGGCAGCCTGGCGAACCGTCGCCGCAGCACGTCCCGGACGCCCTCGGGAACCTCGGACAGCGCGGTCAGCGCGCCTTCGCCGTTGAGCAGCCGCGCGGTCTCTCGCACGTAGAAGGGGTTGCCGCCGGTCCGCTCGGTGATGCCGGTCACGGTCGTATCGTCGGCTTCGCACTCGGTACGGACCAGTTCGGCGACGGCGTCGCGATCGAGTCCGGGCAGGTCCAATCGCAGGGGCGCCGTGCGGGCGAGGGAGGCGAGCGTCGCGCCGAGGTGCTCGCTCTCGTCCGCGCGGTACGTCGCGACGATCAGGATAGGGGCTCGCGCCTCGACCCCGGCGAGCAGTTCCAGCGTGGCGGCATCGGCCCAGTGCAGGTCGTCCAGCACGACGGCAACCGGACGATCCGCGGCGATCGCCGACAGCCACGCCCACACGGCGCGCCGCAATCGGAAGCGGCCGGCCGCCGCGTCCCCGTTGCCGGTCGCCGAGTCCGACAGCAACGGCGCCAGGTCCTCGGCGAAATCGCCCGGGGGAACGCTCTCGGCGACGGTGCGCAACACTTCGACCCAGGCCCAGGCGGGCGGCGCGCTGTCCGCATCGGGGCAGCGCCCCGTGGCCACGAGCCACCCGTCCTGCGCGAGTCGCGCGGCGAGCTGCGTGAGCAGCATCGTTTTGCCGAGCCCGGCCTCTCCGGTGACGAGTGCGACGCGCACCTGTCTGCGGGCGGTTTCCCCGGCCGCGGTCAGGAGCGCCGCCAGCTCGTTCGCCCGGCCCACGAATGGTGCCGCGCAGGGCTCTTCGATCGAGCGTGCGGAGCGGGGGGTCTCCGGCGGGGGCGGGGGGACGACTTCACGCAGGATGTCGGTGCGTTGGGTCAGAATTGCCTCTTCCAGCGCCACCAGGTCCGGTCCCGGGTCCAGGCCGAGCTCCTCGGCGAAGAGGGCGCGGGCGCGGCGGAGCGCGGCGAGGGAGTCGGCTTGGCGGCCGCTGTTCCACAGCGCCAGGGCGTGCAGGCGCCAGCCTTCCTCACGCAGAGGATGGTCGTGGGTGAAGGTTTCCGTGTCGGGTACCACGGTCGCGGGGTCGCCGAGGCGCAAGCCGGTAGCGATGCGCAGTTCGCGGGCCACCAAACGCAGCTCGTCGAGCCGCGCGGTCTCGGCAGCGACCCACGGCTCGTCGGCGACTTCGGCGAACGCGGGTCCGCGCCACAGTGCCAGCGCCTCGGTCAGCCGGAGGTGAGCATCACGTGGATCGGCGAGTGCGCGGGCCTCGGCGAGCAGTTCCTCGAAACGCCACGCGTCCACCGCTTCTCGCGGCAGCAGTAGCGCATAGCCGGGCGACGCGCTCACCAGCAGTCGAGCCGGTGCTCGTGGCGGGCGGCCGGGTTCCAGCAGGCGGCGCAGATTGGACACGTAGGCCTGCAGCGATGCCAGCGCCCGCGCGGGTGGTTCGCCGCGCCACAGGTCCTCGATCATCCGGTCGACCGGCACGACCTGCCCGCGCGCGGCAACCAGCAGAGCCAACACGCCGCGCTGCCGCGGCCCACCGAGAGGTAGAGGTTCTCCGTCGGCTTCCGCCGCGAACGATCCCAGAACCCGGATGAAAACCATGACGCGTCACATCGTACGCGTGGAGGCGAGTTCGAGCCTTCCAAGTCGATTCCCAGCAGTCTCCAACTCCGGGCAATCAGGCTCGAGGTATTCGAAACCCACCCAAGGACAGGAACAATGAGCGTCAACACCCAGGAGATGGCGATAGTCCACCGCGCCTTCCGCCGCGAGTCCCGACTGCTGATCGAGCTCATCGCGGCCGTCGCTCCAGGCGACACCGCCCGTGCCGGCGTGATCGTTGAGCACTTGCGTGACTATCTGCTCGGATTGAGGCACCACCACCAGGGCGAGGACGAGCTGCTGTGGCCACCTCTGCTCTCCCGGGTCGATCCGGGGGCCGAGGTCATCCTGCGCATGCAAGCCCAGCATCAGCGCGTCGACGCCACCCTGACCAAGCTGGATGCCGCGGCCGCGGCGTGGGAGACCACGGCCGGAGCCGATGAACGCGACACACTCGTGGCATTCCTCGTCGATCACCGGGCCGTCCTGCTCGAACACCTCGACGACGAAGAAGCGGCCCTCCTCCCTCTCGCGGCCGAGTACGTCACCGAAAGCGAATGGGCTTCGCTGGGCGAACATCTGGTAGCCAACACGCCGAAACGGACCCTGCTCACACTGCTCGGGCTCGTCCTGGAGGACGCTGACCGGGCCGAACGCGCCACACTTCTCGGCGTCCTGCCCGCACCGGTCCGCGCCATCTGGTACGTCATCGGTCGCCCCCGCCACATCCGCCGCATGCGCCGCGTCCGCGGGGTCTGACCCTCTTGCGTGCGAGATCGACGAAGAGATCGTCAGGTCGCCCGGTCCGGCGTGGCCGCCGCTGAAGACCGTGCCCGCTCCACCATCCAGCAACAGGAATCAGTCATGAGGATCTACCAGCTCAGGATCTACACACTGTCGAGCGAAGAGGCGCTGGACCGGTATCGGGGCATCCACTATCTGCGGCATCTGATGAGCTTTCCGAAGTTCGGCGTCGGACTGCATGGTCTGTGGACGGACGGCTCCGATGTGCCGAAGCTGTACGCGCTGGTGTCGTTCCCCGTCGACGCCGATCCCTCCGAGGTCGCCGAACGATATCTGGCCAGCTCCGAACTGCGCTCCGACATGGAGGGCTTCGACACCACCGCTATCACCGAGGTGGCTGCCACCCGACTCATTCCCTCTGCCGGATCGCCCCTGCTGTAGTCGCGGTGATCAGCTGGCTGGCGGACCACGACGGACAACACGCCTACGACGCAGTCGTGGCCGGGAGGACCGGCTGTGGCCGTCGTTGCCGCTGTTGGCGTCTGTCAGACCATTCCCGAGTCAGTGCGCGCTGAATTGTTCGAGGCCGGTGACGCGCAGCAATTCCAGTGCTGAGGCCGAGCGTGTGTCGGGGACGGCGGAGTAGACGACGACGGCCTGATCGTCCTCGGGTACCAGCAGGACATCGCAGTCGAGTTCCAGAATGCCGCGTTGGGGATGCGCCAGGTGACGGTTCGGCTGCGCAGTTGTCCGGCGCGGCCGGCCTGCCATAGTCCGTCGAAACGGTGACTTCCCGTGCGTAGTTCGGTGAGTAGTCGGGCCAGACCTGGATCGTCCGGATACTTCGCGTGTACGGTGCGCAGCGATCCCACGCATGCGACGGCGTCGGCGGCCTCGTCTTCCGGTGTCGTGACCAGTCGGTCCAGTCCGGTGCCCAGGAACCGCTGCCACAGCAGGTTGCGTTTCTCGGGCGGTTGGGTGGAGAGGTCGCCGAACAGCGCGGTCGCGAGCGGATTGCATGCCAGCACATCGGATTTGGCGGAGAGCACCAGCGCGGGCAGGTCCGTCATGCGGTCGAGCAGCCGTAGGACGCTGGGCCGGATCACCAGGGGGATGTGCCCGGCCTGAGGGGGTTCGGCGCCGGCGAGGCGGAATACCAGATCACGGTCGGATTCGTTGAGGCGCAGAGCCCGCGTCAACGCGCGTAGTACCTGTGCGGAGGGGTTCGGGCCGCGTCCCTGTTCCAGCCGCACGATGTAGTCGACGCTGACCCCGGCCAGGTGGGCGACCTCCTCGCGCCGTAACCCTGGCACCTGCCTGCGATGCCCGCCGGGCAGGCCGACGTCGGCGGGGGTGAGGCGTGAGCGCGCGGTGCGCAACACGCTGGCCAGCTCAGCCTTGTCCATCCAGCCATCGTGCCGTAGTCCTGTCGGCTCGGGGTGGTACCGGTGCTCCTATGCCGCGCAAGCCCTGGAGACCACCGCCGATCAGGACCAGGGTTTCCGGCATGAGGACAACGATTGCCTTGGTGACCGGGGCGAACAAGGGACTGGGGCGCGAAACCGCGCGTCGGTTGGCCGGAGCGGGTTGGGAGGTCTTTCTCACCGCCCGCGACGGGCATCGCGGCGCCCAGGTAGCCGCGGAGCTGGCCGTCGGTGGCGCGAGGGTCCATTTCTGCCCGCTGGATGTGACCGTGCAGGAATCGGTGGACGCGGCCGCCGAGTTCGTCCGGTCCACTGCCGGTCGGCTCGACGTGCTGGTCAACAATGCCGGTGTGGGCGGGCGGGATTCGCATCCGGCGGAAACGCGAGCGGAGGACTTGCGCGAAGTGTTCGAGACCAACGTCTTCGGGCCGGTCCGCGTGATCACCGCGTTCCTGCCGCTGCTGCGTGGTTCAGCCGATCCGCGCATCATCGTGGTGTCCAGCGGAATGGGCTCGATCGCGACGATCACCGATCCGAAATGGAAGGATCTCGTGCGACCGACGCTGGGCTATCCGACGAGTAAAGCAGCCCTGAACATGCTCACGACGTTGTATGCCCAAGCCCTCGAGGGGATTCGCGTCAACGCGGTCGACCCCGGGTTCACCGCGACCGATCTCAATGGCCACACCGGATTCCAGACGCTGGAACAGGGCACCGATGCGATCGTGGACCTGGCGACGGTCGGTCTGGAAGGACCTACCGGCGGTTTCTTCGATCGCAACGGGAGTATGCCGTGGTGAGAATCGTGGCGTCCATCGTCGTGCTCGCGGCCGCGGGCCTCGCGTTGTCCATGTTTGTGCCGGAACCGGAGGACCATGTCGTGGAGCACCATGATTCGACCGATCTCGTGCTGTCGATCGGGCTGCATCCCAGCGCGGTCGATTACAGCCGCTACCCAGGACTCGACGAGTCGACGCTGACCGCGCGCATCGACGCCGGTGAGGCAGCACTGCGTGCCGCCGGTTTCGACCTCGTCTCCTGCCGGCTGCCCGCCGAACCCGAGCTGGCAGAAGCGGCGCTGCGAGGGTGTCTGGCGCAGAGAGAGTTCCGGGTCGCGATGATCGGCGCCGGCGTCCGCATGGCACCCGAGCACACCGTGTTGTTCGAGCGCCTGGTGAATACGCTGATCGACGTCTCGCCGGGAATCAGAATATGTTTCAACACCTCGCCGGAGACGACCATCGATGCCCTGCGTCGCTGGATCCAGCGGTGAGCCTCCCCGCTCGCTGGTGACGCCTCGCTGGAATGGGAGGGCGTCGCAGGCCGGCCCACCTTCAGTGTGGGCGTGCACCCTGTGATGCAGGCCCTTGCGCGGGACTGGGCGCGCGACTGTCCGGTGTCGGAGTGCGGTCGCGGTGGGTGGTCTGGTCGGGTGGGTTGCCGCACAGGTACCCACTGCCGCAGCGCAGGCAGTCGTGTACGCATTGTCTCCCGTGATCTGGGGCCCGAGCGGCCGCGTCGTCATCGACGTGTGCGCGAGACCGCGTTGTCTCAGGCCCGCCGGTTGGGTGACACCGGTTCGGCTCGACAAGGTGGCTTCGCCGACCGAACAACAGCTGAGCGCGCCCGGCTCCGATCGAGTGGTGATCTTCGCGCAATCGGTCGACATGGCGCTCGCCTCGCGTGGGTGATCAGCGGTAGAACCGGAGTTCGTTCGCCCCCGTGCCGTCACTCGCCAGCAGAGCGAGCCAGTCCGGGCCCGCGCCTTGGACCCAGCCGACGTAACGGTCGATCTCGCGCCCCGATTCGCGGTCGTAGATGATCGTGGTCGGTCGGCCGCCGAGTTTTCCGGTCGATATCGGGCCACCTACGACAACGCGATTGCCGGTCAGAAAGGTCGTCCGTCGGCTCGGATAGGGATCGAATCCCGGATCGGGTACAGACCACTTCTTCTGCCCGGTTTCGAAATCGAGGAGAGACAGATCGCCCTGATCGGCGAACTCACTCACCAGCAGGGACCGGTTGTCCCCGTCGAGGGGCGTGCCACGATCGGCGGCCGCCCAGATCGTGGAACCTGTTGTCAGATCGAATAGTTGAGGGTTTCCCTCTGCGGTGACAGCTGCGATCCTCGAGCCGTCACCGATCATCTGACCGAGTTCGGACCCACTGAGGGTTTTCTGGCAGTCGTCTCCCTTGCGTCGGCCGCCGTGTACCGAGGCCGACCACTGTCGCGTTCCGGTCGAACCGTGGATCGCCTCGAGGGCGATTTCGCAGCGGTACTCGTTCCGGTCGTGGTCGGTATTGACGAGCAGTTCACCAACGCTGAAGGTGTACCAGGCGTGATGGGCGCCGCGTCCAGGGCGGACGTGCCCGGTGGCGGTCGCGACCGATGCCCATGGCCGAGCTGCTGGCCCTGTGCTTCGTGGTCCGAGCCAGATCGGCAGGTACTCCGGTTCGGGCGGAGCCTGCTGGTGCCAGGTTCCGATCACGTCGTCGCCGAGGGTGCCGTTCGCGGGCTGCGGCCAGGACGCCTTTCCGTCGCGGATATCGTGTCGCATCGTGGAGCACTGCACCTCGGGTGTTCCCATTGCTGTGCAGTCGGTCCGGTACACCGCCTCACCATAGACGTTCAAATAGTTCGTACTGGCCTGCCAGAGAGTGTGGCCCGTGGCCGCCTCGATCACCTCGAACAAAGTGGGGTCGCTGGATGCGGCTCTACGCTCGGAGACGACGACCAGGTCTCCGCTGATCCGATATTCGAATCCCGACCCGGTGACTTTCTGGGTGCGTCGCCACCGCTCATGGCCGGAGGCGCGGTCCAGGGCGATGAGCGAGAGTTCGCGGGGCGTGATGACCACGTCGCCGAGCACGGCGACCTCGCCCGCGCCGGCATCGAACTCGGTCGACCACGTCGCCGGCCGGTTGACGGCCGAGGTCGCCGTAGTAGGTGCCGCCGACGTCGAGGTCAGGGCGGGAGTGGGATGGCCTTGTCGCACTGTGCCGCACGCAGATGCGAACACACTCAGTACCGCGACAACAACCCCGGCAACGGCCGATCTACGCAACTTCCCCCCCTGGGACGCAGGCCGGACGCTTCGCCACGGCCGAGTCGAGAGTATCAGCGTGACCCCAGCGTATTGGACGGCCGCAACGCGCCGCGGCTCGAGTTGGGCGGGAAGCCCAATCAGGTTGCGGCGGGCTACGTCCGAGACCCGGGCTCGGTGGCGCGGCGAACAGGAGGAAGCCAGGCGGGGTGCGGCCGAGTGGCAGCGGTGTGATCGGGGTGTGCCGGGCTCGTCCGGGTGGAGGGCCTCAGGTGACCGCAGTGATGTGGGACAGGATCGCCTGGCGTGCGGTGCGCCACGCCTCGGTGGAGACGTAGGCGAATTCGCGATGGCCGGTGTGCTCGAGCTGATGGGGTTCGGCCTGGCCGGCCGAACCCCGGACCGCTTCGACGTAGTCGATGCTGTGGCGCGCCTCGACGACGCGGTCGTTGAGCGTGCAGTGCGGTGACCGCAGTCGATGAGGCAGCCGATGGATCGATGAGCCGTAGCGGTAGCGTTCGGCGAATTCGGACACCGGGCCTGCCACGAGCTGCTCGACGTATTCGGTCATTGCTGACACTTACGGCGTAGGCGAGGTCCAGGACCGCGGCCATGAGGGTGAGGCTGCGAATGCGCAGCTGCGGGCACTGCTCCGATGGTGCCTGCGAGGAAGCGCGGCGCGACGTGCGAGTGCGGTGATCGGCTCCGTGAGATTGTCCGGCGTCGGCCGAGTTGCCTGACAGGGTCTTGCTGAGGCACCGTGTGAAGCGGTGTGCCGGGAAGTCTGGTCGGCGGCGTGATCCAGCGTGGATCGCGCGTCATTGTCGACGGCGGAGGAGGGCACGACACGATGCGGATGCATACCGCGATCCCTCCATGCGCTGTCCCGTGCTCGGGTCGGCAGGGCTGGCGGTTGCGGTTGACCGGTGTCCGGAGTCGGCAAGCGTGCACCGCCTCTCGGGGAAAGTGCGCTGGGCAAGGTGGAGCGGCGCATCTCATCACGAACACAATGGGGCAGATAG
>NZ_BAGK01000311.1 GCF_000308795.1 Nocardia thailandica NBRC 100428
TCGGGAGACCATGACTAACACGTTGATCACCGGATCCGGTGCGTCCACAACGGCCCGCACCGGTGTCGGTCGACGTTGATCATGCAATGGTCACTAGTGACCGGGCCGTTGCCGTGGCTGTTGTCAGGAGTCGGGGCTCTCTGCGCGGCTTGGTTGATCGGAGCGCGACGACGTCTGAGCGCTCAGGCCGTCGCCGAGTGCGCGGGACTGGGCTTCGGTGCGGCCATCGTCATCTGGGTGGTGGTCGAACGATGGTGGCGACCGTTCCCCGACGCGCTGCCACGCTCGGTGTACACCTGGGTGGGCATCGCGGTCGCGGCGCTGGCTTTGCTCGCTGTTCGGATATCGGTGACACCGCGATGGATCCGACGGATCGCCGCAGTGACAGCCGCAGTATGCGTGATCACCGCGTGCGCGGTGCAGATCAATCTGGAGTTCGGCGCGTACCCGACTCTGGAAGACCTGCTCGGAACGGGCAGCGACAACCGGATATCGCTGACCGCGGTGCCGGCCGCGCAACCTAACCCGGTGACCGGCTGGCCGATCGAAAGCGTGTGGAGCCCTCCGCCGCCCACACAGGTCGACGGCCGTGTCGTTCGCGCGGTGATCCCGGGGACACGCTCGGGGTTCCGCGCTCGGCCTGCCGAAATCTATCTGCCCCCGGCCTATTTCACCGATCCCCGCCCGTTGTTGCCAGTGCTGGTTCTGCTGCCCGGACAGCCCGGGAGTCCCGTCGATTGGCTCAACGGCGGACGTGTGGACCAGACCATGGACGCCTTCGCCGCCGCACACGGCGGGCTTGCGCCCGTGACGGTGATCGCTGACGCGACCGGGGGAGCGTGGCGAAACCCACTGTGTTTGGACTCTCGTCTCGGAAAGGTCGCCTCGTACCTAGCTATCGATGTTCCGGCGTGGGTGAACGGACGTTTGCAGGTTGATCCCGACCCGAGACGTTGGGCGATCGGTGGCATGTCCTATGGCGGAACCTGCGCGCTGCAGATCGCCACCAACTATCCCGATCGCTACCCCAGTTTCCTCGACCTGTCCGGCGACGCCGAACCCAGCCTCGGTGACCGGCGACAAACCGTGCAGGCCGCCTTCGGCGGTGACACCGCCGCCTTCGAACGCGTCAACCCGCCGACGCTGCTGAGGACTCGCCGCTACCCGAACTCGGCGGGAGCTCTCGTCACCGGCACCGAGGACGACACCACGCTCAGCGCCCAACGCAGCATTGCCGCCGCTGCCCGAGCCGCGGGCATGACGATCACGACCCGCGAGCTGCCGGGAGGCCACAATTGGTCGGTGTGGTCGGCTGGACTGCGCATCGAGATGGACTGGCTCGCACAGCGACTCGGCCTTACGCGATGATCGCTGGGATCGACTACGCCGACAGCGCGCCCGAGTCGGCACATGATCCAGCAGGTGAGGGACGGCGTGAGGTCCTTCGCGGCAGCCATCAGCGGGAGCCATTCGGTGCCGCGCCACATTGTTGGGGCGGCAGGGCCGACAAGGAGCATGGAGATCAGCACCCGAGGACTGCCGAGCGAACGCCGCTGCGGTGTGTGGGCTGTCAGCATGCCAACCGAACTGAATTGGGCCCCCATATATCTGGCTGGTGTGCGTGAATGACCTGACATCCCCCAGCTCTTGGTGGATCTCTTCGTTGGGCGCGCACGGCACTCATCAGCACAGGAATCCCCGGTCCATGCTGCGCACGCTCATCCAGTACGGACTGGATGGGATCGGTACCGACGGATCGGTGAGCCGCGCGATCAATCGCTCCGCGGACGCCACCCAGTGGTTGCATCCGGTGATGCTCGCCGTGGACAGATTCGGCATTGTGTTGGCTCCGTTGGCGCTGTTCGCCGCAAGGTGGAGTACCCGCAGAACTGCCGCTGCTGCTCCGTTTCCGGCGATCAGCACGGCGGTTGCGGCATCCGGACTGGCGTATCTGCTCGCCCGGATCACCGCGGCGTCGGCGCAGCACCACCCGCCATGCGCGATCGATCAGACAAGAATAGTGCTCGAGTACTGCACCAACACCTATTCCCTTCCCGATGCCACGCTGAGCGCTGCTGCCGCGGTGGCGGCGGTGCTCGCGCAGATCGACCGAAATCTGGGGATTGCGGTGTGGGCCAGCGTCAGCGGATTCCTGGTTGCCCGGGTCTACGTCGGTCACGACTACCTCATCGATGTCGTGCTGGCGCTCACGATCGGGACCTCAGTGGCGGTAGTCCTCACCTCGATCACGCGCGCGGCCGCGCCCCTGGTGAACCGAACCATGACCAGGACCAGACGGCGGCGGTGCGCCCGTCGTACAGCGACGGGTCACCCGCGGGCAGGATCGGATACCGAGGCTCGGTGAACCGGCCCGTGAGGATCAGCACAATGCCCATCGCCAGCCCCTGCATGAACATCAGCCGCGTGGTCCACCTGCAGCGTCGTGTGTTCCAGACCGAATTCGTCGTGCAGGACCGATTCGATCCCCGATCTCACGGAATGGCAGTCGGCCGCATCGGCGACGAGCACATGCGCCGACAGCGACGGCTGCCCCGAGGTGATCTGCCAAATGTGCAGATCGTGGATCTCGCTCACCTGCGGCACCGAGGCCAGGCGGCTACCGATCTGGTCCGGGTCGAGATGTGCAGGCGCGGCCTCGAGAAAGATGCGCCCGGACTCGCGAACAAGCGACCATCCAGCCTTGGCCATCAGCACCGCCACTACCAGCGCGGCGATCGCGTCGGCGCGGGCGAATCCGGACAGCCACACCACAGCGCCGGCGATGGCGGTGCCGATGAACGCGTACAAGTCGTTGAGGATGTGCTGGAACGCACCCTCGACATTGAGGCTGGTGCGGTTGGCCTGGCTGATACTCCATGCCGCGACGATGTTGACCACAATGCCCACCAAGGCGGTGATCAAGACCAGCGGACCGGAAACCTCGGGCGGATTGACGAGACGCTGGACGCCCTCGTAGAGAAACCATGCCGCGAGCAGCAGCAGGGTGATCCCATTGGCTTGAGCAGACAGGATCTCGGCACGTTTGAATCCGTAGGTGAACCGCCCCCGCGCGGGCCGTTTGGCCAGCCGGATCGCGATCAGCGCCAGCACGATCGACGCGGCGTCGGTGAGCATGTGCGCGGCATCGGAGAGCAATGCCAGCGATTGCGCCATCACACCGACGATCACCTCCACTGCCATGAACGCGACAATCAACCCGAGTGCCAGGACCAGCCAGCGCCTATCTGCATCGGCCGATACGCCGTGCGAATGACCATGGCCATGGTGTGCGTTGGCGTTGTTGTCGTGGGCATGTCCGCCGGTCGTGGCGGTGTGCTCCGCCAGCGCGTGCTCGGCTCCCATAGTCGACATCCCTTCTGTTGGCAGGCCCAATGGCCGAGGGCAGCGTAGCTGATCGGTGTTGCATGCGCATATTTGAATATGATTTCCGTTGCCCGGCCGGCTCGACGCCGTCCGGAAAACGGCGGTGATTGATGAGAGTAACTATCCCGCAACGGCATTGAGGCCTAGGTCACGTTGGGTCACGGTGATCGCCTTCAGTTCGGTAGGCCCGCAGCGCCAGGTCCGATCGGTCCGATGCGACTCGCCGTGCGGTGCGGTGACCGTGATCATCCAGGCGTGACGGGGCGTACGATCGGCTGCCGTGCGGCGCTACGTGCGGTACCCGAGCGTGTGGCCGGCGATCGCCATCGTCACGGCAAGTATCTTGCTGGCCCTGGCTCTGTCTGACTGCCGCCTCCTCGGGCCCGGCGACATCGCCCAACACCTCCATCGCACCACCACCACAGCACCAGCATCGGTATCGGTATCGGCATCGGCATCAAGTGCAGCGGCCCTCGAAGGCTGCGGGCACGCTGATCTCGGAGCTGATCACACACACTGTCCGTATGACGGGGTGCGGGCGACCGGGGTTCTTCCTCGCGGCGAGGACCGCGTATCGATCCCAGCGGTGACGGAGATGGCTACCGAGCAGGCTGTAGTGCAAGAGGACCACAGCCGGGCGCCCCCACGTGGCGGCGCGCCGTTCTCCGCGGCGGGCGCTCAGATATTGATCCGTTTCGGAATCAGCAGGCGCTGATCGGTCAGCGTCAGGCCGACGTGCAGTGATCCGTCGGCCGGTGTCGGCTGCCCTGCTCATGCTCGCTGCCGAACAGAACGGACATCGTCATGAATGCTGTGCTCGACGATCTGGGCTTCACTCCTGCGACTCTGCTGACCACCGGTACGCGCTGCCTGCGCCCCGCCACTTTGGTCGGTAACACCCCGGTCCTGTGGATCGGGGCTCCCCTGGCGCCCCGCGGACACGGGTTCTGGGCCAAACTCGAAGCCGCCAACCCCGGCGGCGGCATGAAGGACCGACCCGCCCTGTGCATGGTCGAACGGGCCCTCGGCCGCGGTGACCTCACCCCTGGCGCCCGGATCATCGAATCAACCAGCGGAACAATGGGGTTGGGGTTGGCGCTTGCTGCCACGACGTACGGCCATCCGCTCACCCTGGTCAGCGACCCTGGCATGGAACCTCTGATGTGCAGCATGCTCGCCGCCTACGGCGCCACCGTCGACACTGTGCACGCACCCCATCCGGTCGGGGGGTGGCAGCAGGCTCGCCGTGACCGTGTCGATGCGCTGCTGGCCACCGACCCGACAGCGTGGTGTCCCGACCAGTACAACAACCCCGACAACATCGACGCCTACAGCCCACTCGCGCTGGAACTGATCGCCCAACTGGGGCGCGTCGATGTACTGGTCTGTTCGGTCGGCACCGGCGGGCACTCGGCGGGCATCGCCCGCGTCCTGCGCCGGTACTGCCCACAGCTGCGGTTGGTCGGCGTGGACACCATCGCCTCCACCATCTTCGGCCAACCCGCCGGTACCCGGTTGATGCGCGGGCTGGGCTCGAGTATCTATCCGGGCAATGTCGATTACGCCGCGTTCGACGAAGTGCACTGGGTCGCCCCGGGCGAAGCGGTGTGGGCCGCCCGGACCCTGGCACGCACTCACCACGCGACTGGTGGGTGGAGCGTGGGCGCGGTCGCGCTGGTTGCAGGCTGGACCGCGGCCACCACCAACCCCGACACGCGCATCGCCGCGGTCTTTCCCGACGGGCCCCACCGCTACTACGACACCGTCTTCAACGACAACTACTGCCGCGTCAACGACCTACTCGATCACGCGCCGCCTACCGAACCCGTCACCATCGCCGACCCCGCCGAGGCTGTGGTCACCTCGTGGACGCGCTGCACCAACGTGATCGACCCACATCAGTTGCAATCTGCGAACACCCACGCGGTCGCCGAGGCCATCGGGTGATCGCGACCGTTGGCTCATGGCGCGAGCTCAACCGGCCCAGTCAGCTGCTGATGATCAATCAGTTCGCCATCAACCTGGGCTTCTATATGCTCATGCCCTATCTCGCCGGGTATCTTTCCGGCGCGCTCGGGCTGGCCGCGTGGACGGTCGGACTCGTGCTCGGAGTGCGCAACTTCTCCCAGCAAGGGATGTTCCTGATCGGGGGAACTCTGGCCGACAGGCTCGGCTTCAAGCCGCTGATCGTCGCCGGGTGTCTGCTGCGCACCGCCGGATTCGGTCTACTCGCCGTAGTCGACACCTTGCCCGCACTGGTGATCGCCTCGGCGGCCACAGGCTTCGCCGGCGCCCTGTTCAACCCTGCGGTCCGCGGCTACCTCGCGGCCGACGCAGGGAAGCAGCGGGTGGAAACCTTCGCGATGTTCAACCTGTTCTATCAGGCCGGCATCCTGGCCGGCCCGCTCGTCGGGCTCGGGTTGATGACCCTGGACTTTCAGGTGACTGCCGCCTGTGCGGCCGCGGTGTTCGCGATCCTGACCGTCGGTCAACTCGCAGCGCTGCCGTCTCACCCCGTCTGCGCAGGCGGTGAAAAGACCTCCGTCGGCCAGGACTGGCGGACGGTCGTCACCAACCGAACGTTCGTCGGGTTCTCGATCGCGATGATCGGCGCCTACGTGCTCTCCTTCCAGGTCTATCTCGCGATGCCCCTGCACGCAGCGATCCTGAGCGGTCAGCATCCTGGCACCGGGTTGGTGACAGCCGTGTTCGTCGTGTTCGGCACCGTGTCGGTGCTCGGGCAGATGCGCATCACACGATGGCTGTCCGTTCGCTACGGGCGCCGAGGGGGCCTGGCAATCGGAGTGGGGACGCTCGGTGTCGCGTTCACGCCGATGTTGTTGTTCCCCGGCCCCGGTGGCAGCGCAGCGGTGGCGGCGCTGTTGATATCGGCGGCGTTGCTTGCCATCGGCAGCGCGGCGGTCTTCCCGTTCGAGATGGACACCATTGTCGCGGTGTCCGGGAACCGTCTCGTCGCCACCCATTACGGGTTCTACAACACCGTGGTCGGTACCGGTGTCCTGGTCGGCAACCTCGGCACCGCGACGCTGCTCGACCTCGCCCGTCGCAGCGGATCCGGCGCGCTGGCCTGGTCGGTGTTGGTGGCCATCGGCGTCGTGGCAGCGATCGGCGTCTACATCCTGGGACGAATCGTGCCCCCTGAGACCTCGCAACCAGCCGAGGTCGCAGTCAGTCGGTCGTAATCGGCAAAGGACTGTTGGACGTGTGGCGGCCAGGATCGGATTCCCGTCGGATTCGATCTCGGCCGTCCGTCGACAGCGGACGACGTTGGTCGGCCGGTCGGCACTGGATGCCCATACCGGCCGGTGGCAATGTTTCGGCATGTTGAATCCAAATTTTCGGTATGCCAAACTATCGGGACTATGAATGATCCGAGCCGCCGTTTTCTGTTGGGCGGTGCACTGGCGAGCACCGCCGGATTGGCGCTGGCGGGCCGCAGCCTGCTCGACGCGTCACCAGCCAAAGCCCAAGCACCAGTCCCTGCCGGCCACGGCGGCGGAGCCGACGGCCCCACCTTCCGCATCGGGCAGACCGTCGACCACACCGCCAACGGGTTCAACCCGACCCAGGTCCTACGCGACTTCGACTACGGCACCACCACGCGGTTGCCCGACGGGCGGACCTTGCGCGAGTGGGAGGTCTTCGCCAGCGACGAGGACATCGAAGTCGCCCCCGGTGTCACCTTCCCCGCCTGGACACTCAACGCCCGCGTCCCCGGCCCGACCCTGCGCTGCCGGGAAGGAGAATTGCTGCGGGTGCATTTCCGCAACGGCTCCGAGCATCCGCACACCCTGCACTTCCACGGCATCCACCCCGCCGAGATGGACGGCATCGCCGGCCTCGGCGCCGGGATCATCCAGCCAGGTCAGTCCACGACCTACGAGTTCGACGCGACCCCGTTCGGGCTGCACCTGTTCCACTGCCACGTCGGCCCGCTGGCCGAGCACATCGCGCGCGGCATGTACGGCACATTCATCGTCGACCCACCGACCCCGCGCCCACCCGCGGACGAGATGGTGATGGTGATGCACGGCTACAACACCACTTTCGACGGTGAAGGCAACCAGCTCTACGCGGTCAACGGGATCCCGTTCCACTACATGCACGAACCGGTGCGGGTGAAACGCAACGAACTGGTCCGTATCTACCTGGTCAACGTGCTCGAGTACGACCCGATCAACAGCTTCCATGTCCACGGCAACTTCTTCGACTACTACCCGACCGGCACCCGGCTGCAGTCCTCGGAATTCACCGACACGATCGTGCAGGGCCAAGGCCAGCGCGGGATCTGCGAGATGCGGTTCCCGCACCCGGGCAAGTACATGTTCCATGCCCACAAAACCGAATTTGCCGAACTCGGGTGGATGGGGTTCTTCGAGGTGAGCGACTGATGAGCACCACCACCCCCGCTACGCGCCGACCTTGGCTGCTCGGCGTGGCCGCCCTGATCCTGTTGGTACTGGCGTTGATCGGGCTCGCCCTGCTCGGCGGGGCGAGCCTGCCCGACCGCGCCGGCCCACCGGTCGAGGAGATCGGCGTCGAACAAGTCGTCCTCGAACCCGGCACGATCGAGCTGAACCTGCGCAACACCGGGCCCGACCCAGTCGCAATCGCGCAGATCTTCGTCAACGACACCTACGTCGACTTCACCGGCCCCGCCGAACCGATCGGGCGGTTGTCCTCTGCGCACCTGGTGCTGGACTACCCGTGGCAGAACGGGCAGCCCTACAAGGTCTCGATGCTCACCTCCACCGGACTGGTGATCGAACACGACATCGCCGCCGCAGTCGAAACCCCAAGGGCGGGAGCGTCGTTCTTCGGGTTGATGGCATTGCTGGGAACCTACGTCGGCATCATCCCCGTCGTGCTGGGCATGCTGTTCCTGCCCTTCCTGCGCTCGGTCGGCACCACCACCGTGCGAGTCCTGCTCGGTTTCACCATCGGGCTGCTGGTGTTCCTCGCCTGGGAAGGCACCCGCGAAGGATTCGAGATCGCCGACACCTCCGGCGGCCCGTTCGGCGGGGCATCGCTGGTCGTCCTGGGCGCGATCTTGGCTTTCCTGACGCTGACCGCGGTCGATCAATGGCTGCGCAGCCACCGAACCGCCGCCGCCGAGCAAGGCGCCGCGAGCGGCACCCGATTGGCATTGATGATCGCGATCGGCATCGGCTTGCACAACCTCGGCGAAGGCCTCGCCATCGGATCCGCCTACGCCATCGGCGAACTCGCGCTCGGCACCTTCCTCGTCATCGGCTTCACCATTCAGAACACGACCGAGGGCCTGGCCGTCGTCTCACCTCTGACCGAGCGCCGCCCCTCGCTGGCCGCGTTGGCCGGGCTGGGGCTCATCGCCGGTGCACCGGCGATCCTGGGCGCGGTCATCGGGGCCGGTGCCAACAATCCCGAAGTCTCCGCGCTACTCCTCGGCATCGGCGTTGGCGCGATCATCCAGGTGATCGTGCAGATCACCCCCAGTGTGCGCGAACCCGGTACGACCACGATCGGTATCCGCACCCTCGCCGGGATCGCGGCCGGTCTGGTCACGATGTGGGCGACCGGACTGCTGGTGGCCGCATGAACACAGACTCTGTCACCACGACACCTATCACCCGGCGTACTGCCCTGGCCGGTGCGTGCACCCTGTGCGCCGTCGCGGTCACCGGCTGCGCGACCGGGCAAGCTTCACAATCGGATGGTCAGCCGGTGCGCGTCGCGCGCGCCGGGATCGACATCGGCGGTGCCGCAGTGTTTCCCGAACATCGGATCCTGGTGACCCAACCCAGCGACGGGGTGTACAAGGCGTTCTCCGCGGTGTGCACCCATCAAGGCTGCGCGGTCACCGACGTCGACGGCGACGTCGTGAAATGCCCGTGCCACGGCAGCAAATTCCGGCTCACCGACGGTTCTGTCGCCAAAGGCCCCGCTCAACGTCCGCTGCCCGAGCGGGCTGTCATGGTCGACGGCAACACTCTCATCGTCAGCTGAACCAACGAACCCGACGAAAGCTGCATTTCCCAGCGGGTTTACGGGCCAGCACTCGGAATGTCGCACCGCCACGGGTGCGCCGACGGCATCGTCATCGGGCCGACACTGGCACCCCAAGAACTGTCGAGACCTGCTGTGCCACACTTTTGCCGGTGAGCCCCCCGACGGATGTGGCTGGACGGCCGCATCGACGTATTCATGGCGGAGACGCAGCGCCGGGGACTGGTCTGCCCCCCGCGAGCCCGTCGGTCTGGAAATCCAAGCCAGGGTCGAGGCCGTCGCGATGGCGTTGCGGGTGACCGAACAGACCGCTCGCAGAGACTTCGGCGACGAGACCATACAGAACATGGCCAGTTCCATGGCATTCCAACTCGCACACGAGCAGCCCGGCGCCGACGTCCTCACCCTCACACCGGACTCGCGTCGTCTCGACTGGGGTGGCCGGGCGGACCAACGCCGGTGTGGCGATCGGTGCTCAGCTCGCCCTGACCGCGACTCCGACCGCGAACACGCCCGGACCAGATCCATCAGATCGTCAACCTGGTGTCTTCTGGGTCTCATCGAAGCACTCTGCCGTCCGCCCGGCCAAATCGCGGTTCCCGAAGCGTTAATTCATCGAACGGTGCGCGAGTTCAGCAAGGCGATCGCGCTGCTCGACACAGGAGCGCGCCCCGAAGAGGGCGGCGACCCCACCGAACTGCGGGCCGCACTGACCGCCAACGTCACCGCTCTCGAATCCACACTGTAGGAACTATTTCGATGCAGGCCTCCGCCGGGCGGGCCGCTCGGCCAGCCCGAGACCGAACATCACATCAGGATGGATCCGCAGGCCCGCGACGGCTTGTTCGGAATCGGTGATCCCGTCGTAGTCGTCGAAGGTGATCACGAGCTCGTCGCCACGTTTGGTGCCGCGCCCGACCGCGATTCCGGCATCGAGAAGCCGGCGGGTGTCGATGTCGCGGTCGGCGTTGACCTCCGAGGGCAGCGGGATCGGCCCGCCCGGGACCGGGCGCAGGATTTCCTTGCGCACCAATCGCAGCAATTGGATCGCGGTGTCGGCGTCCAGGCCGCGCCGCATCGCGGTCGGCCGCGCCAACGCCGCCCGGAGCGGGCCAGGCAGTGCGCCCGGGCGCAGCGCGAGATGTAGCACGACGTCGGTGGCGACGACCTGCAACGCGGTCTGATCCAGTTGCGCGCGTAGATATGTCAGGGCGGCCTCGAACTCGGCGATTGACCATCGTGTCGCCGCGAGCAAGACATCGACGCCGATCCCGTCCCGGCTGACCAGCACCGCGAGCAAGGTTCGGGCGTGGCTGGCGGCGTCGATCGCGTCGATCGCGTCGATCGCGTCGATCGCGTCGCGATCGTGTTCGGCGAGCCCTTTCGCGGCGCGATCGGACAGCAGCATCTCATCCACGCTCAAACCCAGCAGAGCGTGTAGGCGCGAGAGCATCGTCAGCGTCACCGTGCGCTGGTCGGGGTCGCGTTCGAGGTCGGTGAGGCTGAATCCGGTCTCCCGCACGACCGCAGCCGCCGAGAACCCCATTTCGTGGGCGCGGGCAGCGAGCAGCTTGTGGTTGAGGCGCAGCTTGACGGTCACCGGCTGTAGTCCATGTCGTTGTGCAGCGGCGAACCGACCCACCACGCGGTGGCCGTGCCCGTCCACGAACCCGCCGCCGAGATCGTCGTCGGCAGCGCGATCCCCGCACGCGCGGCGGTTGTGGGCACGATCTGGCCTGCGGAGCTGATCGCACCGGTGAACAGCGATTTCTTCGGCTCCACACCACGTAACCCCAGGAAGGTGCGGGCCGCGGCAAGCATCGGGCGCGCCCGGCGGGGCACGCTGGTGACCACCCAGATCGGAGACCGATCGAACAGATAGCGTTCGGCGTTGTTCCAGCGCAGCATTCCCGCGTCCATCGACAACCCGGCGATCGGGATCCGGGCCAGTTCATGACGGTCGAACCCGGTGAACAACGCGCACGCCAACGCCGCGGCATGCACCGGGCTCACCGTGCCCGCTCGGATCCGCGCGGCCACCGCCGCGGTGATCGGGCGCCCGGTCATGCCGGGCCCGGCCGCGCGGGTCAAATGGCCGGGCAGCTGGATCAGCAGCCCGTGCAGCAGGGCTCCGGCCTGGGCACCGCGCAACAGGGTGATCGTGTGGTTACGGGTCGGGGAATCAGCGACCAGGCCGGTGAGGAAGCAGTCCAACCCGTCGTCGTCATCGAACCGGTAGGGCAGCTTGTGCATCTCCGAACTCCTGGGTCCGTTCAAACACAGCAGCCCCACCGCGATATGGCGTAATTCAGATTCGTCGTAGCGCTGCGCGAGCGCTTCCGCGCCCCGCCGCAGCTCCAACGACCGCACACCAGTCGGCCCCATCCGCCGCAACGCTTCCTCGGCCCTGGTTGTCGGCAGCACCGGTCCCGGATGGCCGTGCAACCATCGGCACGCCGCGGCCATCCCGGCACGGTAGACCTCGTCCACTTGGGCGAAGTCCGTGCGCGAGAGCCGCCGGAACGCCTCGGCGCGAAACGCCACCACGTCGGCGTCGGGCACATCGGGCAACACCTCGACCTCGGCGTCGACATCGGGTGAGCGTTCGGGCGGGAAGTGGCGAAGCAGCGTGCTCACCGGTGCCACCACACGCGGGTTCACCCCGGCCGGGAGCATCGCCAGCACGGCGGGGCGTGAGGTTGCGTGGCAGACCAGCACCAACCCGACCCCGGTCTCGCGCCACAGATCGAGCAGCGCGTTCCAGGAGTCCTTGTGTAGTCGTTGCGCGCGCAACACCACCAGCCGCTCGATGTCCTCGGCCGCGACCCATGCGCGTACCGCGTGCCACAGGCTCGACGGGGCGTTGGCCTTCTCCGCCGCGAGATACCGCACCGGTCGGCCCAGCGCGGCGAGGATGTCCAAGGCCAGCGCAGAGGAGGAGTGCGTCGCCGGTGTCGGGTGCACCGTGACGACCGGTCCGGTCTGGTCGTGCACGTCGAGCAGGGCCGCGACCACGGCCGCGTCGTCGAGCGGATCCAGCAGCACGGTGACGCGGTGGCGGCGCCGACGGCGTACCGGCAGCGATTCCCACGCGTTCGCCGCGTCCAAGTCGACGATCGGGTCGCAGGCCAAGCCCTGCTCGCTGGTCATGAGCTGCGCCCGGACAGTTTGGAGAACACGTAACCGAGGACGTCGCCGTCGACGGTGTCGCGCCCGATCTTGTCCAGCGTGCGCGCGGCGTGGGCGGTGATCTTGGCCCAGGACCGGAAGTTGCCGTGCCCGGCGCTCTTGTCTGCGAACGCGATCAGCTCCGGGTCGGTGTTCGCCCAAATCCGGTGGTAGGCCGGGATGACGCGCAGCACCTGCGCGCGCGGCATCCGCCGGAACTCCTGCCACACATACACCCGGCTCGACAGCATCGGTTCCCGGCGCAGCACCTCATAACAGTCACCGCCGCCGACGAACACGATCGCCATGTCGGTGAACCGGTCGTCCCACAGATGACGCCAGTACTCGAAACACTCCCTCGACATCCACTGCGCCTCATCGCAGACCAGCACCCGAAACCGTTCGGCCAGAACATCTTTGAGCACACGATCGAACTCGATGGGCTTACGCGGCGGGTCCCCGCCGATCGCCAACGCCTCGAACAACGTGTGCCGGATATCGCGCGGGGTGGGCCGGGCCCGGAACTGCACCCGGCACACCGACCCCGCGGGCTGCTCCCGCAGAGACGTGTTGACCGACAACGTCTTTCCGAGTCCGGCGTCGCCGTGCACACACATCATCGCCTTGGCCTCGATCACATCGGCGAGGTTGTCGCGCACTGCCAGCAGCGCGTCGGTGGCCACGACATGCGCGCCGGGCAGGTTCAGATAGTGATCGGCGCCCTCGTCATCGGCGGCCTCGGTCGGTGTGATCGGTCCTCGGGTCACCGCGTGCGGCCCTTCTTCTGCGGTTCGGGTGCGTCCAAATCGACTGGCAGCACCCATCCCGGTGCCGGTGGGGAATGTGGAATCAGGTTCGGCCGCGCCAGGCTCGCGAGCTCGGTGTAGTCCTCGTCGCCGAGTTCGGCTTCGACTTCGGCCACGGTCATCGCGCCCAGGCGCTGCGCCGGTGCCACGGTCGTCACCGCCGCGTACCGGGTGCGCCGGGCCTTCTCAGCAGTCTTGAGATCGCGGCGCAGCTGGGCGGCCTTGCGGTCGCGTGCCCGCCGAACGCGCCCGATCTGTTCACCGGTGGCCTGATCAGCCAGCCACGCCGAACCCAGATGCCTGCTGCTGGCCAGGTCGAACACCTCGACCTCGTGATCGTGGTTGGGCATGTACCGCAACCGAACTCGCGCCCCGACCATCCCGACCATCCAATCCGCGACATAGTGGCGCCCGCGCCCCCGCGCGACGCCCTTGGTGGTGATCTTGCGGTGCGCCCGGTCGTCTTCGAGGGTGAACATCCACAGCTTGTTCGCGTCGAGTTCGTGCAGCGGGGTCGGATCGGCCAGCCACGATTCCAGCGGCGACGACCCGTCGAGACGGTCGATGTTGTGCTCGGTGGTGGTGTTCCACCAGTTCACCCAACCCAGCAGGTCGGCGACGAACACTTCGAACGGCAACGCTGGCGCGTCCGGATCGGTGGGGGTACCGTTCATCCCGACCGGGGCGTGGGTGTAGCGCGGCATTTCCGCGATCAGCATCCGCTCCACCGCACCGTTGACCGTCTCCACACTCCCTTTCAAGTGTGGGGTGTAGCCAGGCAGGTCCACCACCCGCACCGCGAACGCGCCCATCGCGTCGCTGACCGTGCGCGAGAGGAAGTCTTTGCCCTGATCGATCCGGACGAGGGTGGGCACCCCGCCGGCTGGGCCATAGGGCGGTGTCCGCAGGATCGCCGCGCGCAACGCGGCCAGGATCGCTTCGCGGTTCGGGGTCTTCGGCGTGACGGCCACGCCCATGATCACGCAGTGCTCGGTATCGACGAACCAGGTCACCCACGGCTTCATCAGCCGCCCGTCGACATCGACTTCCACCGCTGCTTCCACGTGGTCTGCTTCCCAGGCCGCGTTGCGGTAGGTGCTGGGTCGTTTGAGGAAGACGTCGAACTTGCGGCGCGAGCGTTCACCCTCGCGGATACCGGCGATGTCGCCGCGGGTCATGTCCTCACGGATCGCCCGGTGCAACGTCGCCAGGCTCGGTGCCGGTGGACCGCCGGCACGTTCGCGTTCTCGCAGTTCGCGGTGCAGCGCGGAGGCATTGCCACGCCAGTACGCGAACCGAACCCGCAACTGTGCGTCGATCCGGAACCGAGCTCGCCGCTCGTCTTTGCGCACCGCGCCGCGGCGGTCGGCGAGCCACCGCCACACCGTTCGTTCGGTGACACCGAGGGTTTGCGCGGTCAACCGCACATGATCGCTGCTCAGATCGCCGTGCTGGTCCAAGACCGCCAGGCGGTCGACCGCGGCGTGCTGTAGCGCGCGCTTCGCAGCATCGGCCACCAGCTTCGCCTTCCGAACCCGCTGGCCTGCACCAAATCCGGGGCAAGCGCACTGCCCCTCATTCGATCACGACAACCTGCTCGCCGGTCGGTTTACTGACATTCTGATGACGAATTGCTACTGACATTTCAATGACGAGTCTCAGGACTGAGATTCGTCACTTTCGATGTCAGTGAGTGCCTGCTCCTACTGGATCTGACCTCGGATGCCCTGGCTGGCCAACGGCGTGGGATTCCTCTTTGTCACCCGACGGCCGTGCGAGCTCGCCGCTCTCGCGCTCTTCGATGACCTCAGCAGTGGGAGTTCGCGGCCGTTGCCGCCTAGTTGGTCTCGGCGGGCACTTCGACGAGTTCAGCTGCGTCGATCCATCGCGCGAACAAGCTCAGCGCAGTGAGCTGTTCCAGCGCGGTCTGCTCATCCAGCTCCACCTCTTCGTTGGGCAGGTGCCCGACCGGGTTACGAATGGCGCGAAAGCACCCAGAGCCGAACTCCATCACGCCGCCCTGCATGGACTTCGCCGTCTTCTCATCCGCAATGCCGGTGAACCGTAGGCGGGGCTTCCCTGGTGTCGGGAGGCCCTCGCCGAATGCTTGCTTCACCAGATCACTCTCGGAAACATCGCGCCGCGAAACGCGGCTCTGCAGCAGCGAATTCACCGCCTTCGACGCCGCGAGCACGGCCTCATGGCGATGCCCAGTAGACCATTGAGCGGCCGCCGCCTGCCAGATCAGCGGATGCAAAGACCCGGCAGTGATCGCTGGCGAACTATCCCAGCCGCCAAGATTCTTCGAAACCTCCTCCTGTACCGCAAGTCTCGCGAGCAACGTCTTCGCCGCCGAGACCTCTGAGAAGTACATGTAGATCTTGTCGGCAGGGTTTTCGTCACGCCAGTTCGGGTACAGCCGATTCAGGATCGAATGAACCCGCGCTACGACCGCATAGGCATCCTCGATGCCGCACTGGGGTGCGTAAAAGGTACTGCCTGGCCTTAGTCCAGGGATGAGCTCCTCGACCGGTTCCAACTGTGCGCATGCCTGGCGAAGGGTCTCTTGCACCCATTCGATGTTGACGCCCTTGAGTTGCATCCGGTTATGATCGCGCACCACCGCTAGGACCACTGGGCTGCGCCGCCACACCGGCCCACGCTGCCAGACCAGCTACCGGTTACGACTGTCGTCGTCGGCAGCTTGATCGCCGCAGCCTGCGTTGTGCTCGCCAGCGTCGGGCGGGTCGTCCGACGTGCCGAGAAGGGGAGGGCGAATTCTGTGTGCGGCCCGCCGCGTTCCCGGCGGCGCTGCAGATCCTGCGGCGCCGCACTCACCAGCCCGGCCGGGATTTCAGCGGCGCAGCCGCGCAATCATTTCGCGCAACCGCTCAAGCTCGGTGTCGTCGACGGGCATTACCGCGTCCGAGGCGGACAACAGCAAGCACAGCCGGTGTCGTTCGCCGTCGACCTTGACCCCGAAACCAACCTCGCACAGCACATCCCCGGCCTGAGTCAGCACCAGCGCGGTGATCACTCCCGGCTCGGGCTGGTCCAGGCGCAGCCCGGTGGCCCGAATCCACATAGTCGTCGTCGAGCCCCAGGCCCTGCGCTGGGGTGGCCAGATCCTGTCCGGCCACACCTGCACCCGGATCGGCGGCCGCACCACCAGCACCGGCCGCTGCCGGGCCGCGCCCGTCTCGCGGGTCATGAGTCGGTGCCCGTCAGAAGCCGCGGGGTCCATCGTGCTGCAGTGGCGTCAGATCGCAGGGTGCACTCGATTAGCCCGCCGGCGGCGGGCTCTGTGCGAAGCAGTCCGTGCACCACGCGGCCGCCGCGTGGAGTGAGGCGCACCTGGTGCTCACGGGCCCGCAGCCGCCCCCTGCCCTGCCCGATCCCCTCGGCGGCCACGCATCGAGCCGTGACGGTCAGATCGGCACCCTCGACCCGGTCGGTGCCGGTGATCAGCAGGGTCGCGCCGGTCTTGCGGGCCCTCGCCTGCAACACCCGCAGCGACCGAGGCGCCGACAACCCCGCGCCGGCGATCACCAGATCCATCCCGTCCAGCAGCGTGTGCACGACCGCCTGCGCACCGTCGACGGGGACCGGGCCGATGACCGCGAGCCGGCGAAGGTCCCCGCCGAGCTCGTGGACGGCCAGAAGGCTCCAGGCGGTGTCGGGCCGCCCGGTGGGGGCGACGAGCGCGACGTGCTGGCCCGCGGCAGTGACCGCGGCCGCCATCGCTTGCACCGGCAGCGTGGATCCGGTGTGGGCGATCATCGAGCCGGCAGCGACCCCGGCGGGCAGCAACTGGGCCAGTGCACTCGGCAGCGGCATCCGCGCACGCGACAGGTCATCGGCACGGCCGAGGCGCTGCGCCAGCATCGCTGCGGTCTGCGCGCTCGTCAGGCCCGCGACGTCCGCCGCGTCGATCCGGATCATGCCCGCAACCGCCCGGCATCGACCTGGCGTGATTCGAACATGTATTCGATTATGCCCGATTCGCGGTGCTCATCGGCGCAGGGGGAGCGGCGGGGTGCCCCGTTGCTGGTGGCGCCGGAGCAGCGGCCCTGCCCTCGGCTATCGAATTCGGCCCAGCGATTGCCCGAGCTGCTGCCGCGCTGGCGACGATCGCGACCGTTCGGTGCTAGACAACCTGCTGCAACCTCACGCCCCGGGTGCGCGGAGATAGTCGCCCGTGCGCGAGAACCCTGCGCGCAGGTAGAACCCGGCAACGTGATCAGCGGCACCGAGCGCGATATGAGGAAAGTTGCGGGCCGTCGCCCAGCTGGTGAGGTGGTCAACCAAGGCCCTACCCACGCCCTGCCCGCGATAGTCAGGATCGACGGCAACATCGGTGATCAGCGCGACCAGGCGGCCGTCGCTGATCATCCGGGCCATCCCTACGGCAGAGGACTCGTCGACTACGGCGACCACACCGGTGATGCAACCAGCCAGGGCGGCCGAGGCGGCGTCGTCGTCGGGCACGTGCCAGCCCGCGCCCGCCCTCAGGTGCTGGAACTCGGCAACAGTCGGCAGCCGGCCAAGGATCTGAAAGTGCGTGTCCATGTCGTCTAGTCCTCCGGGGAGTCGTTGCTCGGCGCGGTCGGCTCCTCGGGCGCGGGTGCCTAGCGAGAAGGTGGACCCGTCCGCCGCCGGCTGGTTCATCGTTCGCTATCCGTGCGGGGACGTGTCGTTTTACCAGGTCAGGCGTCGTTGTCGCACCCCCGAACGTGGCGGCAGCCATCCCTCTGGATCTGAGGGGCTTCCGCCCGAGTGAGGTTGAGCGGAGGTGAGCTGGTTTGGGCAGGTCAATTGCGTGATTGTGACGATTGATTTGGGTCACTTGGATCGTTTTCGTGACATCTTTTCGGTACGCTTTGATGTCATGAGCACAGCAGTGGGTCTCGCCGGCAAGGCGCTGGAAACCTACCCGGCCGGAAGCTTCGTCCACACGAACCGCCTGCCGGGAACCACTGCTGCCGCCACATCGGCGATCAAGCGGGCACACAAGCGCGGCGACCTGGTGCCGATTCGGCGCGGTCTGTACTTCAAGGGTGTCCGGACCCGCTATGGAATGACGCGCCCCTCGCCGGAAGCTATCGCTGCCGAGATACTGGGCAAGACCGGCGCGGGCCCGACGGGGTTCTCCGCTGCGCGAGCGTTCGGCCTGACCACGCAGGTGCCGGCGAAACCAACCATGGTGGTCACCGGCGCAGTCCCCACCTCGATCCCCGGGGTGAAGATCTCCAAGCGAAACAACCTTCGCCGCGCGGCACTGCGCCCGCTCGAAATCGCGGTCCTCGAACTGCTTCGCGGCGACTGGGAGACCACGGTCGACGGTGGATGGAACGCGATGAGCGCAGCGGTAGGCCAGGCGCTCACCGCGGGAAAGCTGCGCTGGAGCAAGCTCACCGCGGCCGCGGAAGGCGAGCGCTCACCTGCCCTGCGGGACAACCTGATCCGGCTCAGTGAGGACTTGCGGGCATCGGGCATGCTTGCCTGATGCCTGCGCTGCGTGAGCACCCCGACGACCTGGCCGCGCTGATCGCCGCCGCGGCCGAGCAACTCGAGCTGGACCAGACCTTTCTGGAAAAGGACTTCTGGGCCATGGAGGTTCTGCGAGCAGCGACGTTCCCCGTGGACGTGACAGGGCAAACCGGCACCGGCCCGCTCACCGTCATCTTCAAAGGCGGAACGTCGCTCTCGCGCGTCTACGGACTGATCGAACGATTCTCCGAGGACATCGACCTACTCGTGGTGTTCCCCGAGGTCGGCGCCGGCACCGGAACCCGCGACAAGGCGCTCAAACGAGTGCGCGACGCCGTGGTCGAGCACCTCGGAATCGGCAAGGACGCCATGGAGGGCAAAGAGGCGACCACCGGGGTGAAGCGCAATGTTCGCTACCGGTATCCAGCGCGCGTGACCCCCTCCGAGACGGCCGAGCGCGCGATCACCGAGGGCGTACTTCTGGAAATGGGCACCCGCGGCGGCACCTTCCCCACACACAAGCGTGAGATCCGATCCATGATCGCCGACTTCGCGATCGAGGTGTTCGGAGACACCCCCGACACGTGGGAGGAGTTCGCGCCGTTCGCGGTCGAAGTCCTCGCCCCGGAACGCACTCTGTTCGAGAAGCTGGCCGCGCTGCACGACGGCGCCTCCCGTGCCCCGGATGAGAAGGCTGTGGCCGCGCTGCAGCGCAATGCGCGGCATCTCTACGACATCCACTGCCTGCTCGGCAACGCCGAGGTCGTGGCCGCGCTGGAAGAACTCGGGCCCGATGGCATCGCACAGCTTTGCGCCGACGTCGACGAGCACAGCGAGAGCGCTGGCTTCAGCTACACGCCACGACCCGAAGCCGGATTCGGCCAGAGCCCGCTGCTGGACCTGGATTCCTCCCGGGTGCTGAACTCGGGCTACCGGCGTGCGATGCAGCTCGTCTACGGCACGCAACCAACGCTTCAGCAGTGCCTGGAGACGATCCGGACGAACGCACACCTTCTCTGACACTCGAAACCTACCCGGCCGGGGACGTGTCATCGGTGCAGGTCAGAGCGGTAGCGCCTGACGGATGTCGGTGGGGCGTGCGACGATACGCCTTCCATCGACGAGGGGGTTTCAATGGCCGATTTGCGGAGCCGTCTGCAGGCATTGATCGCCGACATCAAGCACGGTCCGGCGGCCCCGGCCGTCGAGGTCCTCGAAGAATGGGCGCGCCGGCGAAAGGAACTCGACGCCGAGCTGCTTCGAACCCCGTTGACGGCCCGGGAACGCCAGGACCTGGGCAGGGAAGCCGAACACGCGCGTGCGCTGCTCACCTCCGCGATCGACCGCACCCGGATCGCAGCCGAGGTCGCCCGCAAGACAACCGAGCGCGAGCTGCTCGCCGTTGGCGCCGACGACATCGACTGGGCCGGACTGCGGATCTGGGTGGTGAGCAAGGGCTCTCGCGCTCGCCAGGACATCCCCGTCGACCCGGAGGCGTTCGTGTACTTGGCGCGCTACCTCGCCCGAGCGGGGATGCCCGCGCCCGGCCAGCCGGTGCTGCGGACGTTGCGCGGCGAGGCGCGGCCGCTGTCGTACTGGGCGCTGCGGCGGGTGTTGCAGCGCGCGAATGATCGGCTCGGTACGAACTGGACCTGGCACGACCTGCGCCACACCGCCGCGATCCGGCTCGTGGGCGATGCGAAGCTGACCTTGCCCGAGGTTCAGCGGATCTTGCGGCACGCGAACCTGTCGACACTGGGGGTCTACACCGGCGTCCGGATCGAGGACATGTTCGACCGGATCCAGGAGCACTACGCCCGCCCGCGCCCGCAGGTCTCCTACCCGGTCGGCTACGACGCCGCCGACGTGGCGGTGGTCTTCGGTGGCTGAGACCTCGAGCGCGCCGCCGCTGACCTACACCGCGCGCAGCCGGCGGCCGCGCCACCTGCATGAGGACAGCCACGGGCTGATCACCCGGTTCCACGCCGATACCAAGGCCGCGCCGGCGCCCGCCCCGGCGAATCCGCCGCGCCCGCAGGGCGAGTTGGGTACGGCCTCGGTCGGCGAGATCGTAGCGGCCACGCGGCGGGTATGGCCGAATGCGACACGGACGGTGATGTTCTCGCGTCTGCGCGGCGTGCGGGCGGTCCTCGAGCACCTGGCTGGCTTTGCGGGCGAGAGCTGGCAGCAGCGGTGGACGGCCGCGGGCCTGGGCGAGCGTCACATCTCGCTGGGGGACGTGCTGTTTCCCGAGGGTGGGCGGGTGCAGAAGGACGCGGTCACCGGGGTGCGGATCCTGTTCTGCCTGCGGGTGATCACGCCGTCGGTGCCCAGCTTCCGCTCTTATCGGTTCAGCAACTATCCCGACACCTTCCGCATGATCGCCGCCGATCCCGGCCTGGACCGGCTGTTCGACGCGGTGCTGGCATACACCGACGCCGCGCATGTCGATCGGGTGCACGCGATGTTCGACGTGTGCGCGGCGCTGACCACCCAGGGCATCGCGCTGGCCGACCTCACCCCCTCGGCGCTGCTGCACTACACCTACGAGTGCCGCCGCCATGGGGTGACCATCGGTGCGACCGGTGACACCCGCAAGTTCGGTGGCGTGCTGGCCTGGCACGTGCTGCGCGAGATGGGGCACTTCCCGGCGTCGACGCCGCCGAGCCCGCGCGCCTCGGCGTATCGGGGCCGGCGCTCGGTCACCGAGATGGTCGACCATCACGGCGTGCCCGGCGCCGCGGTGCGGCAGGTGTTCATCGACTACCTGTCGCGGCGCAGCGCGGAGCTGGACTACGCCACCCTCGAGAACCTGGCCCGACACCTGGTCGGCTACTTCTGGAACCGAATCACCGAGATCAACCCGGCCCAAACGGATTTCGTTCTGGCGGAGCCGGTTTATGCGCAGTGGCGCGAATCCATCAACTGGCGCGAGCCGAAGAACGGGGAGGCGCCGGAGCGGCGGTTGCATCCGGAGAACATCGTCGTCTCGGTGCGCGGGTTCTACGCCGACCTGCACAGCTGGGCTGTGGAGGACCCTGGGCGGTGGGGGCCGTGGGTGGCGCCGTGTCCGGTCCGCTACGGCGAGCTGCGTGGCGCGGGCAAACGCCGCCGCCGGGTCAAGGAACGTATCGACGACCGTATCCGCGTGCGCCAACCGCTGCTCCCGGCCCTGGTCGAGTACGTCGAAACCCGCTACGAGCACGCCCGCGACCTGCTGGCCGCCGCTGAGGCGGCCGCGGCTGCCGGGGTGACCCGGTTCCGGTTCGGCCAGGCCGACTACGAACGAGTCGTCAGCGTTCGCGCGCGGGTTCGGGCCGGACAGCCCGTGGTCCGGCTGCGCATGGTGGCCTCCGGTGAGGTCGTCAATCAGACCCAGGCCGAGGACTACTGCTTCTGGCGGTGGGCGGTGGTCGAGGTGCTGCGGGCCTCGGGGATCCGGATCGAGGAGCTGTGCGAGCTCACCCACCTCAGCATCCGCCAGTACCGGCGCCCGAACGGGGAAGTGATCGCGCTGCTGGTGATCGCGCCGTCGAAGAACGACCGCGAGCGGGTCATCCCGATGTCGGCCGAGTTGTTCCACGTCATCGCCCGCATCATCGCCCGCCACACCGCCGGCGGGCAGACCATCGCGGTGATCCCACGCTACGACACCCAGGACAAGATCTGGTCGGCGCCGCTGCCGCACCTGTTCCAACGCCAGGTCGGCATGGCCCGCACGGTGATCGCGGCGGGCACCATCGTGTTCTGGCTGCGCGACACCTGCGCCGCGCTCGCCGAGACGAACCCGGCCTTCGCGCAGATGCACTTCACCCCTCACGACTTCCGGCGCCTGTTCGCCACCGAGCTGGCCAACAGCGGTCTGCCGGTCCACATCGGCGCGGCCCTGCTCGGACACCTCGACCTCGACACCTTCCGCGGCTACGTCACCGTGTTCGACGAAGACGTGGTGCGCCACTACCAATCCCACCTCGCCGCCCGGCGGCGCCTGCGCCCGGCCGACGAGTACGCCGCGGTCACCGAGGCCGAGTGGAGCGAGTTCGAGGAGCACTTCGATCAGCGCAAGGTCGAACTCGGCGGGTGCGCGCGCCCGTACGGGTCACCGTGCCAGCACGAGCACGCTTGTATCCGGTGCCCGATGCTGACGATCAACCCGAAAATGATTGGCCGCCTGGACGATATCGAAGCCGATCTACTGGAGCGGCGAGCCCGTGCCGAACGCGAGGCATGGGTCGGAGAGATCGAAGGCCTCGACCTGACCCTGACCTACCTGCGGCAGAAGCGTGAGCAGACTCAACGCTTGTCACGGCTGTCCGCGGTGGGGGCCGGGCCGACAATGCTTACCCTCGACCGTCGGATTCCGGAGTCACGATAGTTCTCGGAAAGGAGTTCAGCCGCAGGATGCGCATGATGGCCGGCCAATCCCTTCCGTCGGTCGGAGTAGAAGCCGCCGATGAGTGGCAGCAGCTCCATCACCGGGTTTTTCGAGAGGCCTCGTGTGACCTGCTGGATCACGGTGCGGATGAACGGACTTCAGCAGCGTCCTGTCGTCTGTGTAGCCCATAGGGGGTGAGGCCGCGAGGCTTGAAGACTGCCAGAACCATCGCGGCAGCCAGAACGACGGCTGCGGCCGCACCGTGGACGACGAAGGTCGGCGCCCGAAGCTCGGGCAGTGTGGAAGCCGGTCGCTCGGCGATGGCGGCATAGTGGTCGACCGTGCGGGTGTAGAGGATCAGGATCGCCGTCGCGATCACGTTGAGTGCGAGCTTGAACAGCACCCAGTAGTGCCGGATGAGACCCCATGGTGTCCCCAGGGATTGAACGATGCCCGTCACCAGTGAGCCCACCGATAGCGGCACCAGTACCCACCACGCCAGTGGTCGGGCGACGAGGTCGATCGCACGAACCAGTTGCACGTCGGAAGTGGTGATCCCGACGACGGCCAAGGCCAGGAAAGCGAGGACCGCGCCGAGCCAGCCGACCGAGATGCTGACGTGCAGGGTGAGGGCGAGTTTGCGCCTGCGCCGACTCAGCACCGCACGAGCTCTTCGCTGGTCGGTGCCACGGCCGACTGGGCGTGTCGCCCGGGCCCGTGCTGGCCGCCGCTGACGAGCAGTCCGACGACGAGCAGCGCCACCAGAAGCGCGACGACGACTCCGGTCACTATTACCCAGCGGGGCGTATTCGGGCCGTGGGGGCGTTGCGGGGAGCTGTGGGTCATCAGGAGTCCTCCGGATCGAGCACAACGAGTTTTCAAGACAGTATGTCTCGATTACGAACAGTCTGTCTACACCAATGGCAGGATGTATCCTGGGCAGGTGCCGAAGTTGTGGAGCGAGACGATTGATTCGCACCGCCGCACGGTGCGCGAGTCCATCCTGGACGCGGCCGCGCTGTTGGCGATCGAGCACGGGGTCGCCTCGGTGACGATGTCCCAGATCGCCGAGCAGGCCGGGATCGGGCGGGCAACGCTGTACAAGTACTTCCCCGACGTGGGCGCGATCCTTGCCGCCTGGCATGAGCGCCAGATCGGTCACCACCTGGAACAACTGGTGGCGGCGAGTGCAACCGAAACTGACCCGTCGCAACGATTGGATGTCCTGTTGGGCACCTATGCGCGGATTCTTCGCGAGTCCAGGCACCGTCACGACAGCGATCTCGGCGCGATGGCGCGCCACAGCGGTCCGCACGTCGACCATGCCGAACAACGGCTGCGTCAGTTGATGACCGATGCGGTGGCCGCCGCCGCCGCGGCCGGCGCGGTGAGGACGGACACACCTGCCGGTGAGCTGGCCAGCTACTGCTTACACGCGCTCGATGCCGCTATCGCTGCATCGTCCGACGCCGCGGTTGCCCGCCTCATCACAGTTATCCGGGCCGGTTTGGAACCCGCCTGAACAGGCCTCGAGCCAGGGAACGGGCGTGGCGGGCATACTTCCAGCAGTCGGGGGTAGTCGGGCTGTGTGGGGGTGCGCGCGAGGAGGTGAGCGTGATGCCCGGGATGTGCATGCAGATGATGAATATGCGGCGCGACATGTGGAACATGATGTTCCCGTCCATGCCGATGTGAACGAGCCGAAGCGATAGGCTGTGCTGCGCTGTCCTCCGGGTGCCGCCAATGTTCTCCCGCGGGCCAGGTTATCGGGCCCTGCGGCCTGCAGGTCTGTGATTCAACGTGAAGGTCATGTCCCGACTCCCGAGGAGTTCACATGTCTCGACGTTCCATCATCGCTGGAAGGCTCATTCCCTGTATCGGGTTGGTCGCCCTGGTCGTCGTCGGCTGCGGTAATGACGACGATTCCGCACCGGTCCATCATTCCTCGACGACTCCCGCCATCTCGACGAGTGCGGCCACCAGCATCGCCCCGGCGGGCACCTTCAACGATGCCGACGTGACGTTTTTGCAGATGATGTACCCGCACCACGAGCAGGCCGTGCAGATGGCGGAGCTGGTGCCCTCACGCTCCCAGGACCAGCAGGTCATCGACCTCGCGGCCGGGATCAAGGCAGCCCAGCAGCCTGAGATGACCCAGATCCAATCCCTGCTGGCGAGCGCCGGAAAGCCGGACCCCGCCGCTGGCGGCGCGATGAACCATGACATGCCCGGCATAATGTCACCGGAGCAGATGTCCTCGCTCGAGGCGATGTCGGGGCCGGAGTTCGACAAGATGTGGTTGCAGATGATGATCGACCATCACCGTGGCGCGGTGGAGATGGCCCAAACCGAGATCACCTCTGGAACCAACCCTCAGGCAAAACAGATGGCAGAGACCATCGTGGCGACACAGCAGCAAGAGATCGCCCAGATGGAGACACTGCTGGGACAAAAGTGAGCCCGTCGGCTCGCTCGAAGCCCTGTGGTCGTCTAGCGCCCTGCGGGTCTTACGTGCTTGCGGAGTCGCGGCGCCGCTGAGACTTGACCGATTGGCCCGCGTGCGCGACGCGGAGCGCTTCCGCACCGCAGGCGAGGACGCAGGCAGCGACGGCTCGGGTGGCCGGGTGGCGAGCGATCCGCAGGATCGCAGCAGTGGAGGTACGCATCGTCGTTTCGTCTTTCCCGGAGTAGGTGGGGCCGCACCGTGGTGTGCGGCCCCACCTACTTCTCGATCACATGCTCAGGGCCCTTATATGGGATGTGCTGGGCATCCCTGCCCCCTATCCGACGAGGACAGGTTCGCGTGCTTCGCGGGGCCAGCGTCGGTGTGCGTCGTCGATGACGAACGGGTGAGTGTGCTGGTAGATGCGGTCGCTGATGCGGATCGCGTCGGCCAGCCGGGCGGGGTCGATGGTGCCGACCTCATGCAGGTGGGTGATCTCGGCGGGTTCATTGCGTGGCCAGTTGCGCACCGCGACAGTGGCGCCGAGCCCGGCCAGCGCAACCAGTACCACCCAGGTGGTGGTGAAACCTGTGGCGCTGGTCAGCCATCCCGCGATCGGGTAGGTGAGCAGCCAGGCCAGGTGCGACAGCGAGAACTGGGCGGCGAAGAGTGCCGCGCGGTCAGCGGGCTGCGACGAGCGCCGCAGGATCGCACCGGTCGGGGTGAGCACGCCGGCAGTTCCGGCGCCGATGAGTGCCCATACCGCGCTCGCGGCAGCCCACCGCCACTGACCGGCGTCGGCGGTCGAGAGGGCGATCGCCGCGCCCAGGCCGAGGATCAGTGTCGTCGCGCCGGCCAGCATCACCGGGCGGGCGCCGGTGCGGTCGAGAACTCGCGGCAGCGACAGCGCGATGATCATCGTTCCGAAGCCGTTGGCGGCCAACAGCATCGCTACCCCGGTTTGTGATCCGCCGAGGGTGTCGCGGACGTAGTTGACGGTGTTGACCATGATCACCGAGCCCGCTGCGGCGACGACCAGGTTGAGCCCCAGCAGCCCGCGCAGCCGTGGTGTGGCGGCGAAGATCCGCATGCCCACCGCGATGCGCTTCGCGAAGCTGCCCTGGGTCGTTGCTCCGGCGTCGGGAATGCGCGTCGAGACCACCAGGGCGGCCGAGACGGCGAAGCCGATGGCGGTGCCGACGAACAGCCAGTGGAAGCTGATCAGGGTCAACGCAGCCGCGGCCAGCATGGGGCTGAGCAGCGTTTCCATGGTCGCGGCGAGCTGAGCGGCCGACAGCGCCCGGGTGTAGTCGCGTTCGTCGGGCAGGATGTCGGGAATCACGGCCTGGTAGGTCGGAGTGAAAGCGGCTGAGGCGGTTTGCAGGATCGCGATCAGGACATAGATCTGCCAGATCTGGTCGATGAAGGGCAGTGCGAGCACGACGCCGCCGCGGATCATGTTGAGCGTGACCAGGAACAGTCTGCGGGGGAATCGGTCGGCGTAGGCGGCCACGATCGGGGCGACGGTGACGTAGACGAGCATTTTGATGGTCAGCGCGGTGCCGAGCACCGCGCCGGCGTCGGCGCCGGCGAGTTCGTAGGCGAGCAGGCCGAGCGCGACCGTGGTCAAGCCGGTGCCGAACAACGCGGTCATCTGCGCGGTGAACAACCGCAGGTAGTCGCGGTGGGCGAACAACGAGGTCATCGGGGGTGTCCTTCTGGTCCTGTGTCGGTGCGAGGCACCGGATGTAGCTGAGGGTGGCGACCGTCCTGGGACGCTGTGAGGCCCCCGATGCCCGGCCGTCGTGTCATCGAAGGGGGTCGATTACACGACGGCCGGTCGAGGTCAGCTTTGGACGAGTTCGTAGCCGAGGGTTTCGACGGTGGCCTGGATCAGTCCGGCGTCTGCGGCGCTGGTGCCGGTGACGGTTACCGCGCCGGTGGCGAGATCGATGTCGACGTCGTCGATGCCGGAGAGCTTGCCGAGCGCGGTGGTGACCTTGCCGACGCAGCTGCCACAGGACATGCCCGAAACGACGTAGGTGCTCGTGGTGGTGATGGTGCTCATGGCCGAGTCTCCTTGTGGTGGCGTTGCTTTCCGAGGAGAGACGCTACGACATCAACTCGCGAATGTAAACCCCTAGGGGGTATAGGTATCGACCTTTTGCTTTGATACCTATAGGGGGTATGATAGTGACGCGGGGCACTTGGGCCTGCGGGATCGAAGGAGGCCCGATCGTGGCGAACAGGCAATCGATTCACCGCGTCGGCGTCGGGTCGCGAACCGCTGACAGCACCACGGGCGAGGATCTCGCCATGGCCGCCACGAGCGTGTGGATCGTGGTGTCAGTGCATCTGGACGGGCGTGCGCACTACCTGGACTTGCCCGACTCGTTCTTCACCTGGTGGCATCTGCTGCTGTATTCCGGCATCGGTGCCGCGGCCGCCCAGCTGTTGGCGATGGGCGTGCGGCGTCGCCAAGCAGGTCGGTCACTGATGTCGGCGGCAGTGTCGATGCCCCGGGGATACGGCTGGTCCCTGGCCGGGGTCGGCGTCTTCTCCGCCGCCGGGGTCGCGGACATGGTGTGGCACATCAGGTTCGGAGTCGAGTCCGGGCTCGACGCATTGATCAGCCCGACTCACCTGTTGCTGTTCACCGGGGCGGTGCTGCTGTTCTCCGGCCCGCTGCGCGCGACCCAGATCAAACAGCCGTCGGCGCCGATATGGGCCGCGCCCGCAATCATCGCCGCCATCGCGATCACCGCGATCATCGGCTTCGCCCTCAGCTACGTTTCCGCGTTCACCACCGACGCGCCACTGCACGCGGTCGGCGACTTCCCTGAAGGCACCCCCGAGCACTACGCCACCGAGATCCCTGCCCAGGCCGGACTCGGCGCCTACCTGGTCACCACCGCACTGATCGTGCTGCCGATTTCGCTGCTGCTGATGCGGCGGCAGCTGCCCGTCGGTGCGATCACCGCCTTCGTCACCGGGTTGGCCGTCCTCGCTCAAACCGTGCAGAACTTCACTCGGCCCTCGGTCGTGGTGGCCGCTGTCGTTGCTGGGCTGGTCGTCGAAGCTCTCGTCGCGGTGTTCGCAGCCTGGGCGCCCCGGGTGCCGACAGTGACGGTGGTCGCGGTCGCGCTACCGGCGGCACTGTGGTCGGCGCAGTTCATGGCCTTGCAGCTCGGCCCGGGAGTGGCCTGGTCGGCAGAACTGGTCACCGGGACAGTCGTGCTGTCGGCCTTGGTATCCGCAGCGCTCGTCTCTGTGTTCGATGCCCGAAAGGCATGACGGAAGACACCTGCCACCGCCGCTGGATCTACGCTGCTCCTTCGTAGTCCTTGCTCTCGGGTGCTCGTAATCGGCGCGGACGGGTGCCGCGGTGTCTGCGCCGGATATGCGGGATCGGCTGCCCGGGCGCACCGAGTGGGCCCTCAGCCGAGTGCTGCTATCAACTCCCGGCACGCCGCTTCACAGCGCCGGCATGCCTGCCCGCAGACCCGGCAGTGTTCGTGCGCGGTGTGGCGTTCGCATTCATCGGCGCAGCTCGCGCACGCGGTGGCGCACGCTTCGAGGACTGCCCGGGTCACGTTCGCGTCGTAGCCGGTGTGGCGCGACACCACTCTTCCCGTGGCGTCACAGATGTCGGCGCAGTCGAGATCGGACCTGATGCACTTGACCATTTCGGCCACGCCCGGCTCGCTCAAGCAGGCATCCGCGCAGGCAACACAGGCCTGTGCGCATTCGAAACATCGCTCGATGCACGTGGCAAGCACGTTCCGGTCGACCTGGCCCAGATCGGCCGGATACGAGTCGAGCAGTTCAGCGACGGTACCCATGAAATTCCTCCTCGACGACAAGTCCCGCTGGTCGTCGGTGCATTACCCGGCTGCCCGAACGTGAAACCGCGGCGGATAGGCGCAGTCAACCGGTCATGCAGACCGGTCCTCCTCAGGCAGGCTCAGGGCGGTTGCCCGGCAGTACATGGCGGGCGCCACACCTCGGATCGGTTGCTGTACCCCCTCGCCCGTATCTACTGTCTAACTACGTAGATAATGTCTTTCGTTCGACATGTCCTCACCGTCGAACCCAGCCCAGAGGAGTACCCCACAGTGAGCCAAGCAGGCCGTCCTGTAGTTCTGATCGCCGACAAGCTCGCCCAGTCGACCGTCGACGCGCTCGGTGACGGTGTCGAGGTTCGCTGGGTCGACGGACCCGACCGCCCGGCGCTGCTCGCCGCGGTCCCCGAGGCCGACGCGATTCTCGTGCGCTCCGCGACCACCGTCGACGCCGAGGTGCTCGACGCGGGCAAGAAGCTGCAGATCGTGGCCCGCGCCGGTGTCGGCCTCGACAATGTCGACGTGCCCGCCGCCACCGAGCGTGGCGTGATGGTCGTCAACGCGCCGACCTCCAACATCCACACCGCCGCCGAGCACGCCGTCACCCTGCTGCTCGCCGCCGCGCGTCAGATCCCGGCCGCCGACGCCACCCTGCGCGAGAAGACCTGGAAGCGCAGCAAGTTCAACGGTGTCGAGATCCTCGGCAAGACCGTCGGCGTCATCGGCCTGGGCCGGATCGGCCAGCTGTTCGCGCAGCGCCTCGCCGCGTTCGAGACCAAGATCATCGCCTACGACCCCTACACCTCGCCGGCGCGCGCCGCCCAGCTGGGCATCGAGCTGCTGAGCCTGGACGAGGTGCTCGAGCGCGCCGACTTCATCTCGATCCACCTGCCGAAGACGCCCGAGACCAAGGGCATGCTCAACGCCGAGACCCTGGCCAAGACCAAGCCGGGCGTCATCATCGTCAACGCCGCGCGCGGTGGCCTGATCGACGAGCAGGCGCTGGCCGACGCGATCAAGTCCGGCCACGTGCGTGCCGCCGGTCTGGACGTGTTCGAGACCGAGCCGTGCACCGACAGCCCGCTGTTCGAGCTGCCCGAGGTCGTCGTGACCCCGCACCTGGGCGCCTCCACCGCCGAGGCCCAGGACCGCGCGGGCACCGATGTCGCCAAGTCGGTGCTGCTGGCGCTGGCCGGTGAGTTCGTGCCGGGTGCGGTGAACGTCACCGGTGGCGCCGTCAACGACGTCGTCGCGCCGTGGCTCGACGTGGTCCGCAAGCAGGGCGCGCTGCTGGGTGCCATCGCCAACGAGCTGCCCGTCAGCGTCGAGGTGCAGGTCCGCGGCGAGCTCGCCTCGCAGGACGTCGCCGTGCTGGAGCTGTCCGCGCTGCGCGGTGTGTTCTCGGCGCTGGTCGAGGACCAGGTCACCTTCGTCAACGCCCCGGCGCTGGCCAAGGAGCGCGGCATCACCGCCGAGGTCACCACCGCCACCGAGAGCCCGAACCACCGCAGCGTCGTCGACCTGCGCGCCATGTTCGGCGACGGCTCGACCCTGAACGTGGCCGGCACCCTGACCGAGCCGAACCTGGTCGAGAAGATCGTCAACATCAACGGCCGCAACTACGACATGCGCGCCGAGGGCCTGAACCTGGCCGTACTGAACTACGAGGACCGCCCGGGCCAATTGGGTTACATCGGAACAGTTCTCGGCCAAGCCGGAGTCGACATCAAGGCTGCCCAGTTGGCACAGGATGTCGATCCTGGAGGCGCCACCGTCATCCTCCGGATCGACAAGGAGGTGCCCACGGAAACAAGAACGTGGATCGAGAAGGTAGTCGGCGCCGCCAAGGTCGTCTCGGTCGACCTGGCCTGATCACACCGACCATCCGCAGTGCCAGCACCGAAGTGACGCGCCTCGCGAGAAAGCCTTCACGGCAACTATCGACACAGGGCGTAGCGTGACGCGCAGCTTCGCATCCACAGGATCTGTCCCCGTTGCACACCATGGGGACAGATCCTGTCGGTACCGGCACGATGCGTCCGGGGCAGACGGTCGGCGTCAACGCCTTCATGCCGGGTATACGGCTCGCAGGAGCATCAACTGAGGAGGCATACCAAATGATTACTCAGCTCACTCGACTCGCCGCATCCGCGGCCCTGGCGTCCGCAGCGATCGCCGCGGGCGCTGGACAGGCCGCCGCTGACCCGGGCTCGGTCTCGATCGACGGAAATATGCAGGTGTTGGGCATGAACGTGCTGCATATCGACGCCCAAGGAACAGGTGACGGCCCGGCGACGGGCACCTACGTCGCGAGCGGACGGTTGGGGAATATGCCGCTACCGGTGCGGGTGACCGGCCCGGTGACCTGTCTGACGATCAACGGAAACACCGTCTCGCTGATCTATCCGATCACGACGGCCGAACCGGTCATGATGTTCGCACCGGACTCTATGGCCATCCAGATCACCGTCACCAAGGGCGTCAACGGGGAGCCGAATCGGATCGGCTATGGAATCCCGATGCCGACTACCAGCTTCCGCGGCTGCCAGCCGGGTTCGACACCACTGATCTTCGACGGGACCATCGACATCAACTGAGCCACCGCCACCTCACAACAGCCACTGGCAACTCGCTCCGCGGTGCGCCCTCGCGAACAACGACCGGCGCACTCAATCCGATCGAATCGATGACCTCGACCACAGAGGTTGGTTTCTCCGTATCGGCGACTACCAGGACACCGCACGACTCCCGTCCGAGTCCACCGCGACGGGCTCAGGAGACGATCCCGGCTGAATAGGGGGTTTCCCGGATGTGTGCGACGGCGTTCGGACCGGATACTGGTTCAACCAGGGGGCCGATCGGAACGAGGCGCACGGTGAACCAGCCCAGCGTGGACAGGATCGCGGAGGTCTTCGATCGCAATGCGACCCGCTATGACCGGCAGATCGCCAGGTTCGAGCAGGTGGTGTTGGGGTCAGCGCGCAACTGGGCAGTGGCGCAGGCTCGGGGCAAGGTCCTCGAGATCGCGGTGGGTACCGGCCTGAATCTGCCGCTCTACGGCGAGAACGTCGACAAGGTCATCGGGATCGATCTGTCGCAAGGCGTGCTCGACATAGCCGAAAAGCGCACGCATCGTGAGGATCTGGTCGTCGAGCTCGAGCGCGGTGATGTGCAGAAGTTGTCATTGCCCGATCTCAGCGTCGACACCGTGGTCTCGACCTACAGCTTCTGCACGATCCCCGATCCCGCCCGCGCCTGTGAGGAGGCGATGCGAGTTCTGGTGCCCGGCGGGAGGTTCGTGCTGGCCGAACACGGGCCTTCGACCTCGCCACTGGTCCGCGCGGTGATGAAGGCAGTCGAACCACTGAGCGTGCGTTTCGGTGCCGATCACCTGTTGCGCGACCCCCTGCAGTACCTCGAACGGGCCGGGTTCGAAATCGTCGAGTCATCCCGCGGTGGTCGCGGCGGTGTGACCTTCCGAGTGCTGGCCAATAAACCAGCTGGGAGATAGCAGCTTTCGCCAGCCTCCGCGGGTTCAGCCGACGATGAGGGCTGTTACCGCGCCGAGCACGACCTTCGGCGACCGGACAACTTCCCGACCAGCAGCAAGCAGTGGCGTGCCTGAACCTCAGCGACCCAGGAGCAGGTCGTCCCAGCAGTCGGCGGTCAGCCCGAGATCGGCCCGCCGCGTCATCAGCGCTCCGACTTTCGGGAACCGGGCCACGCTGTCACGGTGAGGACCGGGCCGGTTCGGGTCTGTCAGCTATTGCTGGAGCGGAAGCGGCGCAGACGCAGGCTGTTGCTCACCACGAACACCGAGGAGAACGCCATCGCGGCGCCCGCCAGCATGGGGTTGAGCAGGCCTGCCATGGCCAGCGGCAAGGCAGCGACGTTGTAGGCGAATGCCCAGAACAGGTTGCCTTTGATGGTGCCGAGCGTCTTGCGGGACAACCGGATCGCGTCCGCCGCGGCCCTCAGGTCGCCCCGGACCAGGGTCAGGTCGCTGGCCTCGATCGCTACGTCGGTGCCGGTGCCCATGGCCAGGCCGAGGTCGGCCTGGGCCAGAGCCGCCGCGTCGTTGACGCCGTCGCCGACCATGGCGACGACCTTGCCCTGGGCCTGCAGCTTCTTGATGACCTCGACCTTGTCGCGCGGCAGCACCTCGGCGATCACCTGGTCGATGCCGACCTCGTCGCCGATGGCCCGGGCCGCCGCGGCGTTGTCGCCGGTCAGCAACATCGGTGTCAGTCCCAGCGCACGCAGTTGTGTAATCGCTTCGGCGGAGGTTGGTTTCACCGTATCGGCGACCACCAGGACACCGCGCGCCTTACCGTCCCAGGCTACCGCGACGGCGGTCTTCCCTTCGGATTCGGCAGCGGTCATGGTTCGCTCCAAGTCCGCGTCGAGGTTGTGCGCGTGCTCGGCCAGCAGTCGTCGGCGCCCGACGACCACCGTGCGTCCCCCGACGACACCGTGTACACCGAGACCCTCGACGTTGGCGAAGCCCTGCACCGGTTCGAGATCGCCGACCTTGTCCCGGGCTCCCTTGGCGATCGCCTGCGCGATCGGATGCTCGGAGGAATCCTCCAGTGCCCCTGCCAGCTCCAGGATCTGCATCTCGTCCTCGCCGTCGGCGGCGTAGACCCTCAGCAGGCTCATCTTGCCGGTGGTGACAGTCCCGGTCTTGTCCAGCACCACCGTGTCGACCCGCCGGGTCGATTCCAGCACCTCCGGACCCTTGATCAGGACGCCCATCTGCGCACCTCGACCGGTACCGACCATCAGCGCGGTAGGCGTGGCCAGTCCAAGAGCGCAGGGGCAGGCGATGATCAGCACGGCGACCGCGGCGGTGAAGGCCGCAGCGACCGAACCTCCGGTACCCAGCCAGAACCCCAGGGCCATCACCGACAGCGCGATCACGACGGGTACGAAGATGCCGGAGATCTTGTCGGCCAGCCGCTGCGCCTGGGCCTTGCCGTTCTGAGCCTCCTCCACCAACTTGGCCATCTGAGCCAGCTGGGTGTCAGAGCCGACCCGGCTCGTTCGCACCACGATCCGGCCGCCGACATTGACAGTGGCGCCGACGACGGCGTCATCGACGCCGACCTCTACCGGCACCGACTCCCCGGTCAGCATCGAGGCGTCGACCGCCGAGGAACCTTCCACGACGACACCGTCGGAGGCGACCTTCTCGCCGGGGCGCACGACGAACAGATCACCCACCGCAAGCTGATCGGCGGGTATGCGCTCCTCCTTGCCGTCGCGCAACACCGAAACCTCTTTCGCGCCGAGCTCCAACAACGCTCGCAGCGCGGCGCCGGCCTGCCGCTTGGATCGGGCCTCGAAAAAGCGTCCGGCGAGGATGAAGGTGGTGACCCCGGCAGCCACCTCCAGATAAATGTTGCCGGCGCCGCCTTCTCGGGCGATGGTCAGTTCGAACGGGTGCGTCATCCCCGGCATACCGGCGGTGCCCCAGAACAGCGCGTACAGCGACCAGCCGAGCGCGGCGAGGGTGCCGATGGAGATCAGGGTGTCCATGGTGGCGGTGGCATGGCGCAAGTTGGTCCACGCAGCCTTGTGGAAGGGCAGGGCACCCCAGATCACTACCGGCGCGGCCAGTGTCAGCGACAGCCACTGCCAGTTGGTGAACTGCAGTGCCGCAATCATCGCCATGGCGATCACCGGAACCGTCAGGACCAGCGAGATGAGCAGACGCTGGCGCAGGGAGGCCGTCGGGTCATCGCCTTCGGGAGCAGCTGCCGAGGCGTCCGGTTTCCCGACCTTCGAGATCGGGAGCTCGGCGGTATACCTGGCTTGCTCGACCGTCGCGACCAGGTCCTCGGGCGTGAGGTCGCCGGAGTATTCCACGCGTGCCTTCTCCGTGGCGTAGTTGACCGTGGCGGTGACCCCGTCGAGTTTGTTCAGTTTCTTCTCGATGCGATTGGCGCACGACGCGCAGGTCATGCCACCGATCGTCAACTCGATCCGGGTGGACGGTTGCGTCGTGGTGGCCATCGCTGACTCCGTTCCGTACTGCGATGAATCTGGCTACAGATAGTGAGATCCACGGGGCCGGTCAGTCGGCAAGCTGATAGCCGGCCTCGCTGACAGCCGCGGCGATGGCTCTTCGGTCAACCGCACCCGTCGCGTCGATGGTCACCCGCCCACTGGCGAAGTCGGCCTCCACTGCAGTGACCGCTGGGATCTTGCCGACTTCTTTGTTCACCGCATTCGCGCAGCAACTGCAGGTCATTCCGGTCACGGTCACCGTTGTGGTGGTCATGGCTGATCATCTCCTAGCCCTGAGGTGCGTCCAACCGCCCACTCCAATCATACCCCCCAAGGGTATTACCTGCTGCTGCTTCGGCGACTGCTCAGCCGAAATTCCGATGATTGTCACCGTGTGCCGGATCGCAGCTTCTGCTCGACCTCGCAGGATCGATGCCCCGCCATTCGGAGCCGACCCGCGGTAGGGGTGAGGAACATTCGGGAGAACCGTCACGCTACGCGTCGGATCGACCCCGTGCTTAGCGAGACTTTCGTCGCCGATGCTCCAGTCCGCAAACCCAGCAAGCGCGACCCCTATCTCAGGTCAGATTGGTGATTGATCAGTCAGCGTTGGGGCGTCAGCGTGATGGAGCCGACCTCCACTCCACCCAAATACGCAGGGCCGGCGTACCCGCCACGTCCGTCGCTGATCAGTACGACTCGGTGGCCGGGAAATAGGTCCACGTAACCACCGTCGGGCGTCGAATGAATGGGGTAGCGCCCTATCAAGACCAGGTCCCCGCCCTCGACGCGCGCGTCGCGTTGCAGGAGCACGATGCCAGCCGACCACGTCGTGGACGTATAAGCGCCGGGTTCGACGTCGGCGAATGCTTGACCAGCCGTGCCGAAAAGCGTGGCGGCACCCACGGCCACAGCAATCGCAGCAGTCCGGACCATCGCTGGTCTGGCGCGTACGGACATACGTCAACTCCTTGTGTCGCCCCCGCCCTCGGGTTACCAACGCTAAGCGGAGGTGACGCCCCGACTCGTCACCTACCTTTGATGACTGGGCCGGAGGCCTCGCGGGATGAAGGAAATCGCGCACCCCCGCCCCAGCCGACACCCCGGGGTCTCGGGGGTGCGCCCCTGTGCCGGGATCACCATTTCGGCACAAGTACTATCCTACTCAGTAGAACGGTAGTCAGGGCTGTCGAGGATTGCAAGAGCCCGTGCGGTGATCCAGATTCGGACCGGGCCGTCACGTTCATAGTCGGTAATCGCCCGAACAATTCGAACAACTGCGGTGACAGCCGGTTGCCGCGTGACCGCGCTGTCCGGAGCGATCCATGATCGCAACGTCTCCAACGCCTCCGGCTGCTCTCGGGGCCGTGGCGGTTACAGGCCTTCGCCGCCGCTTGCGCGTCGTAGACCCTTGCTGGTCCGGGGAGTATTCTGTGGAATTGGCGACAAGCTTGGTCTACGTCGACATCAGGGAGACGCCATGGCGCCCAGACGAGTCCGGTGGACGAATCGGCAGGTGTTTGCGACACTCGCAGTGCTGCCCGCTCTGGCATTGGCGGCATGTAGCTCTGGGGACGGCGATCCTGGCGTGGCCACTGCTCGAGAATCGAGCGTCACATCGAACTCGGCCAACTCGACACAGATCGTCGTCAGGGAGAACGAATTCTCTATCAACGTGCCCAATCCCCCATCGACACCGGGTGCGTACACCTTCGTCGTCGAGAACTCCGGATCCGTCTCCCACGATCTCGTGATCGAGGGCCCGGGTGTGCAGTCGCGGCGCACACCGCGGATCGAAAGTGGCGGGTCCGGCGAGTTGGCCGTCACTCTGGAGCCTGGCTCCTACACACTGTGGTGCTCTGTCGGAAATCATCGGGAACTCGGCATGAGCACCGAAATCACCGTGAGCTGACCGGATCTCAGTATGCGGCGGCGCTTCCGACGCGAAATGATGACGCGAAATCTGGCTGGTATTCGTTGCGAGCAGCCAAGCAGGTAAACCGCGCCGAGAAACAAAAGTGAGGGCGACGCCACGAGTCGTCGCCCTCACTCCCGAAGGCCGGCCCCGAGCGCGCGAGATGAGGGGATCGCGCGCCATGGCCGTTGGCCAACACCCCTGGCTCTTAGGGGCGCCCGCGCCGAGAACGGCGCAAGTACTATCTACGTCAGTAGATAGTAGATAGTAGATTCGTGGAATGCAACAGCCCGGCAGATGATCAGCACCGGCGCCGCGGCGGCACAATCAATCGCCGCGTTCGGGTGCCGATAGTATGTCGGCGAGCCGCACATGCTGTGTGCAACGCCCGTATCTCGATCCGGCAGAGGAGCCCATCGGTGCCATCGATGTCTGTGCGTACGGTCGTGGTCGTCGATGCCCAGGCACCGCGGGGAATGTCATGAGTGTGGCGCTGTGCCTTCTGGCCTACACCGTGGTCGTGGCGGTGCTGGCCCCGCCACTGTTGCTGCGCACGGCCGGCGACGGGCAACATCCCCGCTTGGGCCTGGTGGCCTGGCTGAGCGCTATCGTCTCGGTACTGCTGTCTTGGGCGGTCGCGGTTGTTTTCCTCGGCGTCGATGTCGTTCGGGATCTGCTCGCTGATCAGCATCTGGATCTCGGACGTTGTTTCCGACAGTTACACGACGCCGCGGCAGGCTCGTACGGAACCGCTGTCCAGGTCGGCTTGTGGACGCTGGCGGGGCTTGCGGTGCTCGCGGCTGTCGTGGCGGTGTGGCGGCTGTGCCGTTCGCTGGTCCGGGCTCGATCGGTGACCCACCGGCATGCGCAGGCGGCATGGATGGTCGGTCGCCGTCATGACCGTCACGACGCGGTGGTGCTCGATCATCCCGAACCGGCGGCGTATTCGGTGGCAGGCAACCCGCACACGATCGTGTTGACCCAGGGCATCGTGGCAACTCTCGATGAGGAGCAACTGGCCGCCGTCATGGCCCACGAACGCGCCCACCTGCGTGGACGCCACCATGTTCTGCTCGCCTTCACACGAGCACTGGCCTCGGTGTTCCCCCGGATCGAGTTGTTCGCCACCGGCGCCGCGCAGGTGGCGCGCCTGACCGAGATGATCGCCGATGACGCCGCTGCCAACATCTATGGACCCATCACCGTCTGTGAGGCGCTGGTGACACTGGCCGACTCTCACGGCATGGCCCCGGTCGCGGCCACCGAAGTGGGTCTGGTCGATCGGGTCCGCCGCCTCGCGGAGCCTCCCGCACCCACCCGGATCAATCGTGTCGCTGCCTCGGCCGCTATCGCCGCGGTCGTCTTGGGCCCGATGATCGCGACTGTGGCCGCGGCGGGCGGAATCGGTGTCTGTGCGCTGGGCAGCTGAACCCGCCCAGGACCCGCCAGTCTCGAGCGGAATCGGCTCACCGTTCGGCGCTCACGCGGGCCCGGTAGTTCGGCGTTTCGTGAACTATTGTTTCCGTATCCAGGACAAGGTGAAGGATTCGATGATGGCAGGCCGGTCCATAGTCCCCGCCACGACCAATCGGCCTGGTGGTGACCGCTTACAGTGGCTGTCGCTGTCCGCTGTCGCATTCCTCGTCGGCGCCGCGGCGCTGCGGGTTGTCGGTGTGCCATCGATTGATCTGCACGGGCCGACGCATTTCCTCGGGCTCATGGACCCATTCTGCGGCGGAACCAGGGCCACCTACCTGTTGCTGACCGGCGATGTTTCCGAGTCTCTTCGCTACAACCCCGGCATCCTCGTCCTCGCCGGCGTTGTTGTCCTTGCCCTGGCCCGCGCTGTGGTCGGAGTGCTCACCGGCCACTGGTTGCAGGTCACGCTGCGCCCGGGTCTGGGCCGGGCGTTGCGGTTCGTCGTTGTGGTCGCGGTGCTGGGGTTGTGGGTGCGTCAGCAGATCAACGCCGACCTGCTGACGCAATCCTGGCCGGTCCCGTAACTATCGGGTGACTACCGCGGTGTAGCCCAGCTCGGTGATCGCGGCGATCACGTCCTCGGGGGTGGTGACCGCGACATCGAGTTCCACGGTGCTGAGGCCCTTCTTCATCGAGGTTTGCGTGTCGCCGACGCCGGGCAGGTCCTCAAGGGTGTCGTCGATGAGCAGTGCGCAACTGCCGCAACGCATGCCTTCGATCCGGAAAACGTGTGTTGTCATGCGGAATTGTCCCTTCAGAGGATAGTGATCATGCCCGAGTACATGCCCATGCCGCAGGTGTAGTCCAAGCGGCCCGGCTGCAAAATGCCCAGGTAGATGCGGGTTTCACCGCTAGTAGGCAGCGTCGTGGTGATGCCGAGGCTCGGGACGACCATCGAGCGGATGCATCCCTGTGTTCGGTTGGTCTTGACGACGAGTGTGGTCGGGATGCCCGAGACGGCTTCGATGTTCTTCGGACCGTAGGAGCCGGTCTTCGCGGTGATCGTCAGGGTCTGCACACCGTCGGCGACGACGGCAGCCGAGGCATCTGCCGCTGGGGGTTCGAATCCGATCGACTCCCCGATCCGGCTGGCCGCCAGCGGCGAACCGGCGAGCTCCAAGCCCGCGTTGAGTGTGTAGAAGCCCATCGCGAGCACCACGAGGCCGGTGGCCAGGGCCAGCCGGCCCCGCCACACGGTGGCCGCGACCCGGGCGGCGTATCCGAGGATCGCGAACAACGGGCTGGTACCCAGCACGAAGACCGCCATGGTCGCCGCACCCCACCACGGCGAGCCCGACGCCAAGGCCAGCGCTTCCACCGACAGTGTCACCCCGCACGGGATCAGGACCGTCGAGACACCCAGCACCGCCGGTGCAACCGCGGCCTGCGAACGCGCCCGCTTACGCAGTACCCGCATCCACGACGCGGGTGGTTCGATCACGATGCCCCGGAACCCCGGCACGCCCAGTTGCGCGAGACCGAAGACGATGATCAGCAGCCCGGCCCCGATCTGCAGCCAGGTCCGCGCACCAGTCGACAACTGCACGGCACCGCCGACGGCCCCCAGGACCGCACCGAGCACGCTGTGCGACAACAGCTTTCCGGCAAGAAACCCACCGACCGGGACGAGATCGTCAACGACCCGATGGCCCCAACGCGGCTGTCCCGTCGTTGTCACACCGGCACCGTCGGAGGCTGGCGTGGCCGATGCAGCCCTGGTACCCGCCGCCGCGGCGGCGCGCTGACGGGTGATCAGACCGGTGAGTAAGCCACCTTGCACGGCAGCACACGACACACCGCCGGCGAACAAGCCGGTCACCAGAACAGGAAAAAGATTCACAAAAGACTCCTGCGAGGAGAGGAAAGAGGACGGCATGACCGATCGCGCCGACGACGGAGCCGTCGGCGCGAAACTCGAGACGGTCACAACATCTGACACATCCCGGGCGCCTGCTCCTATGTCCGCAACACGCAGAGTTCAGCCAGAGTCGGTGCACGCGGCAAGACCGCCCGCACCCCTGTGATCCCCATCGCCTGAGGCCGCCGAAGCACAGTGGCGACGACTTCCCGACGCGGAAAGGCGATTGTCGCCAGCAATGCCAGGAACGCCGCCAAACACGCCATCACCAGGCCCACCGGCGGGGCAGGCGCGGCATCATCGACCACCGTCATCGGCGTATCGGTGGCCTCGGCGCCCACCCCGGAATCGAGGCCGTGGTCATGCTCGTGGATACCGGAATCATCGACCTGTGCACCGCACTGGCCCGCCACGCCACTGAGCACGGTGGCCGAGTGTGCCATCCCCATCGGCATGCCGGTCTGGCACTGTGTCCCGTGCATGAGGGCGATCGCGACGAATGCCGACAGCACCACCGCGAGCCGCAGAAGCGCGGCTCGTCGTGGAGTCATCGGTGCGAAGATCACGCGGCGATCCTACTAAGCGATCCCGTAGGTTGCACGGACGACCCGATCGCCCTCAGTGGGGCCTCATCTGCGGCTAGGCCGGAACGCCGATTCTCGGCGAACGCCCGGCGACCCCGAATGGTGGCCGTGCGCGGCCTGAACAGGCCAGCGAGTGACAGCGCGGTTGTTGTCCGCACCGCACCCACTGGCCGTTCAGGGACTATCGAGACGTGCGGCGGCTGCGTGCCAGTGCTGCCACCGCGACGACCGCGGCGAGGGCGCCCAGACCCAGCCCACCGACAGCCATCCAGCGGGTCGCCGAATCGGTGCCGGTGTCGGAGCCGTGCTCGTCCTGGGCAGCTGCAGCGGCATTGTGGGAGTGTCCGTCACCAGCAGCAGCGGCCTCGAGAGCCAGGACCGGCAGCGGGAACTCCGGTTCGGGTGCGCCGTCGGTGCTGGGCTGATCCCACGTGACGACTTTGCCGTCGCTGTAGGTCTGCACGGCACGGAAGGCGACTTTGTCCTTGGTCGGCAGCGGTCCGGCGTAGAGATCGAAACGCTGGAACTGCCCTGGGCCGACCCCGGACCCTGGCTCTGCGGTCCAGGTGACCGAGGTCGCCATCTTGGCCGCATCCCGGTTCACTGTGGCGGTCCACCCGGGCATCGGTTCGGTGCGCGCTGTCTTGAGGCCAGGCAACTCGACGGTCAACGCGGTGGTCGAGGCCTGGTCGGATTCGTTGGAGATGCGGAAGGTCAGCACCGCCGAGGCGTTTTGCTTGGCGCCGGGGGCTTCGACGCCCAGGTGTGCCGAGGCGACACCTCCGGCGAGCGCAGTGGCGGCCGCAGCGGCGCCGAGGGTGAGGGCGAGGCGCCGCAGAACTGTTGTCATGTCATATTTCCTTGAGTGGATGGTGTCGAACGGTCGCAAAGCCGGGACCCCGTGGGAGGGCCCCGGCGCTCGACGTCGTCACCAGCCTGGCTATGAAACCAGGCGGGCCTCACCGCCTGGTTTCCGGTCCGGCGGCGGGATAGCGCGAGCGCCGGTCCTCGGCAGAGGGGTATGTGCGGGGTGCGGGCGGAGTGACCCGGCGGTGTCCGCGCCGGTCGGGCTCCGAGCCCGGCCACGGTCGTGGCGCACCGCTAGGAACACGAGGCCCGGGACCGAGGTGGTCTTCACCGACCGCTGGCCGCGGACGTGGCGGTACCGACTGTCGGCGGTAGGTGTATTGGTCGGACTCTGCCGTCGGCCGGGCCCTGGTCTCTGTGCCGCGCCGATTCACCGGCTCGACTCCTCGCCCGGGTCGGCGGCGCAGCGGAGTGGTCACCGAATCCGAGCCCGCGAAGGCGGGTTCGGTGAGCCGGTGACGTCCGCTGGGCAGACGGTGACGTCCGGTGACGTGCTGCTCGGGCGCGGTGGCACGGTCGTTTCGTTCGAGCCGAGCCAGGGCGTAGGCGGCGATGACGCCGATCGCGGTCAAGCCCGCCCAGACGATCCAGTCCAGTCCGGCATCGCGCGCGGCGCCGACGAGGGTGCCGGTGGCCAGGTTGCCGACGAGGATACCGACACCGACGACGGTGTTGTAGAAACCGTAGTGGGTTGCTACCAGCTTGTTTCCCGATAGGGAAACCACGGTGTCCATCTCGAAGGGGAACACCGCCGCGGTGCCGATGGCCAACAGCGTGGTCGTGATCAAGAGGGCGGTGACCGCGGCCACGGTGCCGAAGATTCCCGGTGTGGGCACGATGATCAACGGAATGAACGCCGTCGCCAGCACGGCCATGCCGGCGACCAGACTCTTGCCCGGACCCCAGCGGGCGCGCAACCAGGCGGTGATGCGGAGCTGACCGGCGACAGCCACGACCCCGGAGACTACGAATAGTGCCGAGACCAGAGTCTGCGCGCGTGCCCCGGCGATGAATTCCGCCTGCAATGGCAAGGCCAGATACACCTGGAACGACAGGACGTAGGAGCCGATCATCGCCACCGAGAACGCCAGGAACCGCCGGTTGGAGATGACCCGGCGCCAGTCGTCGAGCACCGAGGTCTTCTCGGCAGGCACCTCGCCGCGGCGGGCGGGCAGGGCGAACAGTTGGGCGATGGTCAGCGCGGCGAACACCGCTGCCGCCACGCCGGCGGTAACGCGGAAGTCGACCGCCATCAACGCCAGTCCGACGAGCGGCCCGGCGAGAATGCCCGCCTGATAGAACATGTTGAACACCGCGAATGCTTCGACGCGACGCTCACCGCTGTCAGCGGCCAGATAGGCGCGCACGGCCGGGTTGAACAACGCTCCCGCGAAGCCGGTCGCCGCGGAGGCGATCAACACCGCGGGCAGGGAATCAGCGAAGACCAACAGGGCGAAGCCGCCCGTGCGCAGCAGGCATCCGGCCACGATCAACGGTTTGTAGCCGAGCCGGTCGGCTAGGGTGCCGCCGATGAGGAACATGCCCTGCTGGGAGAAGTTGCGCACACCCAGGACCAGTCCGACCGCCCACGCCGCGAGCCCCAGCGGACCGGCCAGGTAGCCGGCCAGATACGGCATCAGCATGTAGAAGCCGAGGTTGATGCCGAACTGGTTGATCATCAACAGCTGTGCGGGCCGGTCGAAACTGGCGAATTTGGTGAACACGGTCACGAGGCGAGTTCTCCTTCTGCCATGGCCGTCGGCGAGACCACCGAGGTGCAGCGGGTCCAGCGCTGCACGACCCGTTCACCGGGGTGGCTGATCGCTTCAGGCGCGATCGGCGGGGTGGCGTCGAGGAGTCCGTGCTCGGTGCAGTAGGCGTCGTTGTAGATGGTGTCGAAGTAGCGGTGGGGCCCGTCGGGAAACACCGCGGCGATCCGCGTCGACGGGGCGGCGACGCGGGCTGCCCACCCGGCTACAAGTGCGACCGCACCCACGCTCCACCCACCGGTGGCGTGGTGGGTGGCTGCCAGTGTGCGGCACGCCCACACCGATTCCGCCGGTGCGACCCAGTGAACTTCGTCGAACGCGTCGTAGTCGACGTTGGCCGGGAAGATGCTCGAACCCAGCCCTCGCATCAGCCGCGGCCCGGCCGGCTGGCCGAAGATCGTCGAGGAGATCGTGTCGACTCCGACGAGCTTCATGTCCGGGTTGTAGCGGCGCAGGACCCGCGCCACGCCGGCGGAATGTCCTCCGGTGCCGACCGCGCAGACCAGGACATCGACGGTGCCGAGTTGTTCGAGCAGCTCCAAGGCCAGGGATTCGTAGCCCTCGACGTTGTCGGGGTTGCTGTACTGATCCGGGCACCAGGCGTCGGGTTCGGCGGCCAGGAGCTGGGCTACGCGATCGCGGCGGGCCTGCTGCCAGCCGCCGACCGGGTGGGGTTCGGTGACGAGGTCGACGGTGGCGCCGTAGGCGGTCAGCATCTGGGCGACGATCGGTTCCAGTCCCGGGTCGGTGACCACGGTCACCGGGTGCTGGTACACCATCCCGGCCAGCGCCAATCCCAGGCCCAGGGTGCCGCTGGTCGATTCGACGATGCGCGCGCCGGGCACCAGATCGCCGCGTTCGCGCGCCTTCTGCACCATGTGCAGCGCGGGCCGGTCCTTCATCCCGCCAGGGTTGAATCCTTCCAGCTTGGCCCAGAATCCACGATCGGCGGCGGCCAGCGGTTCCCCGATCCACAACACTGGGGTGTTGCCGACCAGGCCTCGGGGGGCGTCGGCGGCGTCGGGGGCGCCCAGCATGCGACGAGTGTGACCGAATTCGGCAGTGGGGAGGGTGGTGTTCACGGTTGCTGTCTCTTTTCTGCACAGGCGCACGCTTACGCGGTACGCCACGACGATGGGCAGCGAGCACCGGCCGACACGACGGATCGGCCTGGCGCTGACCGATCAGCGTCGGGAAATGCAGAACAGAGTCAGGACGGTGCGCCCATCCGGCGAGTGCGGCGCAGAAGGCGGCCCACGAATACCACCAGCGCGAGAGTCCGATGTCGACACCGGCGTCCAGACCGCAGTGAAAGCGGCGAGCACCAATGCGGCCAGCGTCAGCGACACGATGCCCGGCGACAGCGCCTTGTCCGGGCAGTGCCCGGGGTGCGCGAGGCACAGCTGGCTCGCGTCGGCAGTGGCGCTGGCGTGGTCGTGGTCGGTCGCGACGTCGGACTCGGCGGCGTGGTCGTGGTCAGTCGCGCCGGCGGGCGCGGCAGCGGTGAGTGAGTGATGGCCGCGCGAGCCGGTCTGGTCGTTGAAGAGCAGGCAATCGGCGGTAGGAACGATCACCAAGGCGGCCAGCAGCAGAACTGCCAGCCAGCTACCTCTGCGCATCCGACCGAGAGAATTAATGATACCGCGAGGGTAACGAACATATAACGGTGTGCGCAATGGCGCCGTCGCCACAGCCGTGGGGCTGCGATGCGATCGCATGCTCGTATTCGTGTCGTAGATCGGAGAGGGGAGGTCCCACACTGACTTGCCGCGCAAACTCCACCTCCCGAACTCGATCATGCTGTACACCAATACTTTTGGCGGTGCCCACCCTAGCCGCATTTGGCGGGTTGGTTGACAACCACAGCGATCAATCTACTATCTCGGTACGTAAATAGTTTGTGTTGTGTGATCAGGCGCACGCCTCGGCGTGTCGGACCACCAGACCTTCAGCGCGTCATCTCCGTGACATGCCCCGGTGACGAGCACGTGACGAGCACCGCCCGTTCGTCGGAACGTGGCTAACCCGCCGCCCACCGGCGGTAACCGCACCGGCAACGATGAAAGGGACCACCATGACCACCACCGCCCGACCCCAGCGACATCGCCTTCCCACTCGACTACTCGCCGCAGCATCGATCGCCGCCGCAGCGACCTTCCTGGCCGCCGTTCCCGCGACCGCCGCACCGTCGGCCTCGGGGACCAGCGGCCGACCCGCGAGCGCCGACGACGGCCGGGGCACCGCCTGGCATGGCAACAGCCGCGTCGACAACGGCCACAGCACCGATGGTGGTCCACGCGGGCACGGCCACGATCGCGCCGACGCTGGTCGACACGACCCGTCCGACGACGGTGGCCACTGCACACCTCGCGTGTGCTCCGGACCCCGCTAGCCGCTGGGGTCGGGGTGGTCAATTCCTCGCGGACGCTGCCGCAGTGCCTCGCGCAACCGCTGCGATTGCGCGGGGGTCATCGTTTCGATGAACCAGGCCAGCACTTCTTCGACCCGTCCGCCCGCATCGAGCGCGGCACGCATCTGTCCGGCGCTGTACTGCTCGCGGGTCAGGGTGGGCCAGTACAGGTAGGCCTTGCCGTGGCGTTCGCGGTCGAGCCAGCCCTTGCGGTGCAGGTTGTCCATGGTGGTCATCACCGTGGTGTAGGCGATCTCGCGCTCGGCGGCGATCACCTCGCGCACCTGGCGAACGCTGACCGGCTCGGCGGCCGACCACACCGTGTCCATGATCACCGATTCCAGCTCGCCGAACCCGCCGCCTGCCACCCGAACCTCCTCACCTTCCGGCTTACCCGCAGCGAGCGGGCCGCGCAGACTCGGCGATGAGGCTCGCGCGCGACAGCCTGGCCGTGATCGTAGGACGAATTCGTTTCGATCGCGCGGCAACGAGGTGAACCACGAACACGCCCGCTCGCGTGCGCTCTGGGGTACAAGATCGCCCTAGCATGCGAGCTGAAAACCGCTTCACCTGCACAAACCCCATCATTCACAGCAAGTCGCGGACATCGACTCGACGAAGGAGACGCCCCATGTCGTCACCACGTAACCCCGGCACTCTCAGAACCCGGCGCAGCTTTCTCGCGCTGAGCGCCGGTGCGGGCACGGCCGCGCTGCTGGCGGCGTGCGGCAATTCCACTACGCCACACCGGTCTCCGGTCGGCCCCGATTCCGAGGCGGTCCGATCCGCCGAGGACGCCCGCCGATCCGCCACCGCCGCGGTTCGCGAGGTCTCGCTGCGTCCCGCGCCGAACACGGTCGACCTCGGCGGTGTCCAGGTCCAGACCTGGACCTACGGCAACGAACTGCCCGGCCGCGAGATCCGGCTGCGCCGCGGTGAGGTGCTGCGAGCAGAACTGAGCAATGCCTTGCCCGCGCCGACGACGGTGCATTGGCACGGCATCGCCTTGCGCAACGATATGGACGGCGTTCCCGAGATCACCCAGGCCCCGATCGCGGCGGGCGCGAACTTCCGCTACGAATTCACCGCCCCCGATGCGGGCACCTACTTCTTCCACCCGCACGTCGGCGTCCAGCTCGACCGCGGCCTCTACGCACCGCTGATCATCGAGGATCCCGACGAGGGATCCGACTACGACACCGAGGCCGTCATCGTGCTCGATGACTGGCTCGACGGAGTCGCCGGCCGCGACCCGGACAAAGAGCTCGCCCGGCTGCGTGAGCAGGGCATGGCCGGGATGGACATGGGTGGGCAGTCCGGCGGCATGGACCACGGCGGGATGTCGATGGGCGACTCGGCGCCGATGTCGGCACCCAGTGACCCGGCGATGCCGTTGGGCACCGACACCGGTGACGTGCAATACCCCTACTACCTGATCAACGGGCGCCTGGGCACTGACCCCGTGGTCCTCCAGGGCCGCCCCGGCCAGCGGATGCGGTTGCGCATCATCAACGCTGCCTCCGACACCGCCTTCCGCGTCGCTCTCGGTGGTCACCAGCTGCGGGTCACCCACACCGACGGCTTCCCCGTGGATCCGGTCTCGGCCGCCAACATCCTCATCGGGATGGGCGAACGCTACGACGCCGTGGTCGAACTCGGCGACGGGGTGTTCCCGCTGGTCGCCTCTGCCGAAGGCAAGACAGGTCAGGGCTTCGCGCTTATCCGCACCGGGTCCGGCACACCGCCACCGCCGGATGCTCGCCCCACCGAACTGGCCGCGATCCCGCTGTCGGCGGACAGGCTGGCCGCGACCGAGGCTGTCCGGTTGCCCGACCGCAAGCCTGATCAGACCCTCGATGTGGTCCTCGAGGCCGACGCGAACAAATACATCTGGACGATCAACGGCAAAGCCTTCCCCGACCACGCCCCACTGGATGTGACCGCCGGACAACGGGTCAGGCTGCGATTCAACAACAAGACCATGATGTGGCACCCGATGCACCTGCACGGCCACACCTTCCAGGTCGTCACCGGCTCCGGCGCCGGGCCACGCAAGGACACCTCGATCGTGGTGCCCATGCAGACCGTCGAAGTCGACTTCGACACCGACAATCCCGGCCAGTGGATGCTGCACTGCCACAACGTCTACCACGGCGAAGCCGGGATGATGGCCGTCGTCTCCTACGAGCAATAACCCCAGGCCCGCGTGATTCGCATCCAAGCCGCGGCGTTCACTGCGGCGAGTGCGCGTACCGCCACCGATACCTGATGCCCGCTATCGATGCGAAAGGAGGTGACCGACCGATGAACCCGATGAAGATGCTGTGCGACTGGATGTGCTCGATGATGGCCTCGTGCTGTCAGATGTAACCCATACAGGTCACGAGGGTCGGCCGACGAAGTCGCCAGTCGGCCGACCCATGAAGCCCCACGGGCGACACTGCCCCCAAACTACTATCTCCGTACGTAAATAGTAGTTATTCGACGAGATAGGTCATCATGAACTCCGAATCCTCCCTGCGGAACACACGCCGGATCGCGGCCCGAGTCGGCCTCGCGATCTCGGCCGTCGCCGCCACTGCCGCGCTCGCCGCTCCGGCCTTCGCCGACACCGGCACTCCCGCACAGGCCGGCGAGATCTCCGCCGCACACGACAACCGCCACCGCGACCACCACCCGGGCAGCCGTCACGGCAACCACCGCAATCACCAGCCTCCGTTGCTCAACAACTATCGGCCCACGTTCCCGCTGCCGCGGACCGGCAGCTGGTAGCACACCTCTTCGCGTGGGGTCGATCGGCGCGCCGCCGGTCGACCCCACGCGCGCGCTTCGGCCAGGTCGATGTGACAGAACATCACCGAACAACCTACGATATTGCTACGTAGATTTAAGGTTCCTGCCAGGAGGTTGGTCGTGGCACACCGATTCGGCGATCTCGAAGCCGTCGTGATGGAGCGCGTATGGGCGGCCGAAGACGACCTCACCGTCCGCGACGTCTACGAAAGTTTGCTGCTCGAACGCGAGATCGCCTACACCACGGTGATGTCGACAATGGACAACCTGCACCGCAAGGGCTGGCTCGACCGCGAACGCCACGGCAAGGCCTACCTGTACTGGCCCACCCTGACCCGCGAGGAATACAGCGCACAGCTCATGCGTGACGCTCTGGAAGGCACCCGCTCCGATCTCGTGCTGGCACATTTCGTCAAGCAGATCAGCGAGGACGAATCCGAGGCCCTGCGCGCCCTGCTCCGCCGCGTCAAACCTCCCCGATCCAAGAGCTGAGCCCTCCCGTTCGCCATGGTCGCGGCGAGTTGCAGCCGTGGCCGCGCCCCTGTCGCCGACCAAAGGACTGTCAGCGCATGACCAGCGATCACCTACGCCCCGGCACCAACCCATCCACCGCCCACACCGACGAACACGGCGGCCACGGCCCTGATCACCACGAAGCCACGCACCCGAAACCCGAACACCACGGGCACACCACCACCTCCCGCCACGATCACAGTGCGCCTGCACTCGAGCACGGCACCCACAATGATCACGCGGGGCACGCGGGCCACGGCGATCACGTCGCGATGTTCCGGCGGCTGTTCTGGGTGATGCTCGCCTTGGCCGTGCCGGTCGTCGCCGCGGACATGATGTTCGCCGACCTCGTCGGCTACACCGTGCCCGCCGGGTTGCAGTGGGTGTCCCCGGTGCTGGGCACCGTGATGTTCTTCTGGGGCGGGCGCCCCTTCCTGACCGGGGCGGTCAGCGAGATCCGTGCCCGCCAGCCCGGGATGATGCTGCTGATCGCACTGGCGATCACCGTGGCCTTCGCCGCCTCCTGGGGCTCGACGATCGGCCTGCTGGCCCACGAGCTCGACTACTGGTGGGAACTGGCGCTGCTGATCGTGATCATGCTGCTCGGCCACTGGATCGAGATGCGTTCCCTCGGCCAAGCCTCCAGCGCGCTGGAGTCGCTGGCCGCGCTGCTGCCCGACGAAGCCGAGCGCCTCGGTGACGACGGGACCACTGCCACCGTGCCGGTCGGTGATCTGCGTACCGGTGATCTGGTCGTCGTCCGGCCGGGCGGGCGAGTGCCCGCTGACGGCAGCGTCGAGACCGGTAGCGCCGACGTCGACGAATCCATGATCACCGGTGAATCCCGGCCGGTACGTCGCGGCCTCGGCGATCGGGTCGTCGCCGGCACCGTCACCACCGACTCCGCGTTGCGAGTACGGATCACCGCGGTTGGCTCCGACACCGCCCTGGCTGGAATCCAACGTCTGGTCGCCGAGGCGCAGAACTCCACCTCCCGCGCCCAGGTGCTCGCCGACCGCGCCGCGGCGTGGCTGTTCTGGTTCGCTTCCGGCGCCGCGGTCATTACAGCGATCACCTGGCTGCTGCTCGGACAGCCCGAATCCGCGGTCACCCGCACCATCACCGTGCTCGTCATCGCCTGCCCCCACGCGCTGGGGCTGGCCATCCCGCTGGTGGTGTCGATCGCCACCGAACGCGCCGCCAAAGCCGGTGTACTGATCACCGACCGCCGCGCCCTGGAAACCATGCGCACCGTCGATGCGATCCTGTTCGACAAGACCGGTACCCTCACCCGCGGCGAACCCGCCGTCGTCGCCACCACCTCGACCCAGACAGGCATCGGCGACGACGAAGTCCTGGCCTTGGCCGCGGCCGCAGAATCCGACAGCGAACACCCTCTCGGCCGCGCCATCGTCAACACCGCCACCGAACGCGGCATCATCATTCCCACGGCTACAGACTTCACCGCCCAGAACGGTGTCGGTGTCACCGCCACGATCGAGGGCAAGAAGGTCAGCGTCGGTGGCCCCGCGATGCTCGACCAGCACAATCTCGACCCAGCGCCCGCCGCGGCCGAATGGTCCGCGCAGGGATCGACCGTGCTGCATGTGCTCCGCGACGGTGAGCTCCTCGGCGCCCTGGCTCTGGCCGACGAGATCCGCCCCGAATCCGCCCAGACCATCAAAGCCCTACACGCTCGCGGCATCCACGTCGCCATGATCACCGGCGACGCCGAGCCCGTCGCCCGCACCGTCGCCGCCCAACTCGGCATCGACGAAGTCTTCGCCGGCGTCCTGCCCCAGGACAAAGGCGCCAAAGTCCAAGCCCTCCAAGACGCCGGGCACACCGTGGCAATGGTCGGTGACGGCGTCAACGACGCCCCCGCACTCGCCAGAGCCGACGTCGGCATCGCGATCGGCGCAGGCACCGACGTCGCCATCGCCTCGGCCGGAGTCGTCCTCGCCTCCGACGACCCCCGCGCTGTGCTGTCGGTCATCAAGCTGTCCCACGCCACCTACCGCAAGATGATCCAGAACCTTGTCTGGGCCGCCGGATACAACATCATCGCCGTGCCCCTGGCCGCGGGAGTGCTTTCGCCCTGGGGCATCACACTGCCGATGGAAGTCGGTGCCCTGCTGATGTCGGCCTCCACCGTCGTCGTCGCGGTCAACGCCCAACTGCTCCGCCGACTGGACCTGAGCCCCGACGCGGTGCTAGCCGACTAAGGCGAGTCGCTTCAGGTAGAGCCATCCCTCGCGGTGCCGGTTGTCCATCGTCTTCATGCCGGACGTGTAGACGATCTTCTCGGTCACCAAGCAAGTCGCCGTACACCTGCCGGAGCGATGGTGTCGTCGGCTGACCAGACACCATCCATCACAACCGCTTCCAGTTCCCCGAAACGGTGCCCATCGTCGCTCTCCCGACCGACATGCCGACGGCTCGCAGACCGGCAGTATCCAGTGCACATACTATTTCTCTACGTATTAGAGGCCGGAAACTGGACTGCCGGTCCCACTACTCGGCCGACCGATACCGCTGCCAAGACTGAGCGCAGACAGCCCATAGATCGTGATCGCGGCGTCTACCGCCGACGCTGAGATAGCTGACCATCGTGCCTTCACGCACCAACCCGATCCGGCGGACCAATCGACTCGAGTTGACATTGTCCACATCTATCGGCGCGGTGACGCGCGCCAGGTTCAATTCATCGAAGGCGTACCCGACGATCAGACGCCCCGCCGCCGCACCGATGCCGCGCCCGGCCAGTCGCGAGTCGACCCAGATACTGAGTTCGCCACGCTTGTCGTGAGGCTGTATCCACAGGTCACATTGCCCCGCGAATCGGCCGCCGACCTCGATGACAGTACGCAGGATCCGGCCGGCCTTCGCCTCCGACCTCGCCCATAACCACTCCTGAATCCACACCCGCTCGCTGTGGCGCGTATCCCAGCTCCGATCGTCGGTCAGCCAGAACGGCTCGATCGCCGAACGGTCGGCGATTCGGATCGCACGCCAGGTAGACGCGTCGGACAGTCGCGGAGGGCGCAGGATCACCGGCTCACCGCCGGAGGTTCGGCCGACAAGAGTGACGCGACGCGGCGTGCGTAGGGAGGTGAACACGGGACGGAGTACACGCGATGCGCCGTAGCGCGCCACCGCGACCACCATCACGAACCCCGGGCTACACCTCGACACGACGCTCCGACGAAAGCTGCCCGCCCGCACTCCTGTTTGAGCTGGCACCCCGTCGGAAGTTACAGATGCGGGACGCCGACTCACGCGAACCTTCCGGTTGATCTACTAAGTAGCTTAGTATTTAGCCGGTTATTCGCGTCCTTGTCAACGCATCGCCAATGGAGGGGCGGTCGACGCGACCGCTACCGTTCTTCGTCCGCGAGGGAGTATGGGGCGACCACCGGGCGGCATCACCGACGGCGAGCTGCGCTCGCAGCGCTGGGCCGACGCCGAGCAACAGCCCGCCGGCTACGGAGCCGCCGATCGACCCGGCGGCCATGACAAGCACGAATCGGGTATTGGCGCGCAGGATCTGGAAGCTGGCATCGCGGCTGCAGAAGGAAAGGCGACAGTATGGTCGGCGGCGAAACCATCAGCGATTGCTGGTAGTCGGCGTGTTCACTTGAAATTGTGCAGTGAAGCTGGCGATATGCTGATGAGGTGCAGATGCCGCCGCTGATGCTGGCGTCGTCCGGGCCGGCCCCGGCCGACGGATCTCGCTGGGCGGTGGAGTGGAAGTGGGACGGTGCCCTTCTCTGAACTTCGCAAGTCCAGGTAGCTTCAGCTCGCTGGCGACGGCGTGCACAGCTACTCGAGAATCGTTCGTAGCCCAGGCAGAGTCCTGTCCGGCGCGAAGACCAGTCGGCTGGCGCGGTTGTCGAGCACAGCCCCGACGATGATCACCCTGGACCCGCGAATGTCCGAAGCGAGGTAGCGCAGCTCGGCGTTGTGTGCGGGCGTGGCCCGAATCTGCCCACATCGGCAGAGGTCGGAAGTCAGCAGGTGGGTGCGATGCCGTGGAGCCGCCCGACGACGACGTCCAGCGTTTGGAAGAAGCTCTGGACCTGGTCTCGGGTCAGTCCGTCGAGAAGAGCCGCTGCCATCTCGTTGCGTTGTGTTCGTAGTGTTTCGGCGAAGGTAGCGCCGTGATGGGTGAGTGTCACCAGGGTGGGGCGACGGTCACTGGGGTGGGGCCGGCGTTCGATGTAGCCGTCGGTGGCGAGCCCGTCGAGCAGGCCGGTGACGTTGCGAGGAGTGACACCGAGGAGGTCAGCGAGGGCGCGTTGGGTGAGTGGTCCGTGGTGATGCAGCTGCCACAGCAGCCGTGCGCGTGCCTGGGTGAGTCCGCGTTCGGCCATGCCGCGTTCCATCATCGCGCCGAGGACTTCGGTCAGCTCGAACAGTTTGTCGGTCGCGGCACTAGCGGCAGCCTGCCGGTCGGCGTTATCGTGAAGTGACTTCACTATGTATTGACCTCCTTACTGTGAGTGTAAGCGAGGCCGTGCCGAACAGCAGGGAGGTGGGCACGAATGCCACCGCAGCAGCGACCATTCTTCGCCCGGTTCTGTCTGAGCCTGGCCGGGCCCGGGCTGGAACGGGCCGGCATAGGCCAGTTCCGCAGCCGCCTCGCCCAGGGGTTGACCGGCGACATCCTCGAGGTCGGGGTCGGTCCTGGCGCGAACTTCGAGTTCTATCCGTCGACAGTGACCAAGTTGGTGGCGCTGGAACCGGAACCATTGCTGCGTCGCCGGGCCGAACAGCTCGCGGCGGCCGCGCCGATCGCCGTCGAGGTCGTCGACGGCGTCGCTGACCGGATCGACGCCGAGGATGCATCGTTCGACGCAGTCGTGGTGAGCCTGGTGCTGTGCTCGGTGCCCGACCAGCGCGCCGCCCTGGCCGAGATCACCCGGGTCCTCAAGCCGGGCGGAACCCTGCGGCTCTTCGAGCATGTGCGCTCGGAATCGGCGCGGATGCGGCGAGTGCAACGCGCCCTCGACGCCACCGTCTGGCCGCTGTTCAACGGCGCTGCCACGCCGGTCGCGACACCCTGGGAGCGCTCGAGGGCGCCGGGTTCGCCATCACCGACCTCGAACGGCTCCGGTTCCCCGACACCGCCTTCCCGTTCCCTGCCGCGGAGCACGTTCTCGCTACCGCGGCCGCGCCTGATCGGCGGCCGTCGTGAACCGCCCCGGCACTGCCATGGATCCGGAAACCGAGCAGGGCGCTGCGAGGACCTCGGTGCAGCTACTGGAACGGATGATCGACAAGCTGAACGGGTCTGCCCGCACGACAACAGTTTTCGGAACACCGATCACAACCGGAGCGGTCACGGTGATCCCCGTCGCCCGCGCGGGATTCGGTTTCGGCGGCGGCCTCGGGCGCGAATCGAGCGCCGACAAACTCGGCGAGGGCGGAGGCGGAGGCGGAGGCATGGATGTGCGGCCGTTGGGCTTCATCGAGCTCCGCGACGGGGCCGCGCGCTACCGCCCGATCCGCGACCCGTGGGTCGACGTCGTCGTCCCGCTGGCGGCCATCGCCGCCGGGGTGAGCGTGCCGCGGCTGATTCGTGCCGCCGTGCGGCTGAGCCGAGCCCGGCGCCACTGAGCACCGCCCTGCTGGCCTGGCGCGGAGATCAGGCGGATGCCGCGGTGAGGGGAAGTTCGGCCAGGCGCCATTCGAGCATGCCGTCGTGGAGGCGGATTGCGCGACGGCCGTGGTCGGTGAGCAGCCGCACCGCGTCGTAGGCCAGCACGCAGTACTCGCCACGGCAGTAGACGACGATTTCGCTGTCGGGGGGCAGTTCGGCGATGCGCTCGGCGAGCTGGTCGACCGGGATGTTGACCGCAGCGGGAATGTGGCCGGCCTGATACTCCGGCGTGGGGCGCACGTCGAGCACGACGAGGTCGCCGGATGCTGCGCGGGTCAGCAGTTCCTCGCGGGTCATCTCCAGCCCGTCGGCAGGACCGAGGTAGGACTGGCGGGCCGGTGCCACGGCGGGCTGGTGGGCCTCGGCGACCTTGCGCAGCAACGCGAACAGCTGCGCGACGTCCTCGCCGGCGAGGCTGTAGTGGATGCGCACACCCTCGCGGCGGGTGGCGACGAATCCGGCCTGCTTGAGCGTTTGCAGGTGCGCCGAGGCTGTCGTGAGGTTCAGTCCGGCGGCCGCGGCGAGCGATTCGACGGTCCGCTCGCCCTGGGCCAGCAGATCCAGCAACTCGAGCCGCTTTCCGCTGGCGAGGGCCTTGCCGCTCGCAGCGAACGCCTCGTACAGCGCCGCTTTGGCGGCGGGACGGTCAGCACTCACGACTCCTCCAATCATTTGTGGAATAGGGTACCCGCCTGGTGGTGGGGCGGATCGCCGCAGGCTGGTTGTCTTCCATGAAACGGTGGAATAGTCTCATAATATTCCATGGTTCATTGGAATACTATCCGTGGCTGATCCGGCGACCCAGGAGTTACGCGATGCCGACCGACTTCACCCTCATCCCCGTCATCGACGAAGGGCTGGGCAACTCGACCTACCTACTCGACCTCGGCGACGGGCGCGCGCTGGTTCTGGACCCCGAGCGAGACGTCCGCGAAGTGCGCGCCGAAGCGCAACGCCGTGGGCTCCGGATCGCCTACGCGGTGGAAACCCACCTGCACGCCGACTTCATCTCCGGAGTCCGCGAACTGTCCGAAACCGACGGCGCGGCTGTCATCGCCCCCGACGTCGGCCCCCGCGGGTTCGCGGTGACCGCGCTCGGGGACGGGGATACCGTAGCGATCGGGAATTTCATCCTGGAAGCCCTGGCCACGCCAGGACACTCCCCTGAGCACCTGTCGTACCTGCTGCGCGAGGGTGACCAGCTCAAGGGTGTGTTCACCGGCGGCTCGCTGATGGTCGGCACCGCCGGACGCACCGACCTGGTCAGCCCCGACCAGACCATTCCGCTGGCCCGCGCCCAGTACCACTCGCTCCAGCGGCTGATGGAATTGCCCGACGACACCCCGGTCTGGCCCACCCACGGCGCCGGTTCGTTCTGCTCGGCGGCCACCGGCACCGAACGGGTCTCCACCATCGGGCGCGAGCGCGCGACCAACCCGCTGTTGCAGGTCGACGGTGAGGACGCGTTCGTCGAGGCGCTGCTCGCCTCGCTGGGAACCTTCCCCGACTACTTCCTGCGCCTCGGCGAGATCAACCACCACGGTCCCGCCGTCCTCGGCGCCGCACCCGCGCTGACGCCGCTGACCAACGACAAGGTCAGCGCGCTGATCGCCGACGGCGCGCAGGTCGTCGATGCTCGCCCAGCCGCCGATTTCGCCGCCGGACACATCCCGGGCGCACTGTCGATCACCCTGCGGCCGGTCTTCGCGACCTGGCTGGGCTGGCTCACCGGCCCCGACCGGCCCGTGGTCATCGTCCGCGACGACTCCCAGGATGGTGTCGACATCGCCTGGGAGGCCGCGAAGGTCGGCTTCGACAGCCTCGCCGGTGAACTCGACGGCGGGATGAGCGCCTGGACCGGGCCGGTCGAGAAGGCGGCGTTGCTCGACGCGGACCAGCTGGCCGCGCATCCGGCCCCCACGGTGCTCGACATCCGCCAGCACGGCGAATACTTCGCCGGGCATGTTCCGGCCGCCCGCCACATCGAACTCGGTACCCTCGCCACGCATCTGAGCGAGGTCCCGGCCGGGCCGGTCGCGGTGATGTGCGGGCACGGCGAGCGCGCGATGACCGCGGCCAGCATCCTGGAACGCCACGGCCGCACCGACATCCGCATCCTGGAAGGCTCCCCGGCCGACTACGCCGCCGCGCTCGGCCAGCACCTGGCGGCCGGGGAATGAGCCTGCGCTCGGGCGTGCGGACCCCGGTCCTGGGACTGCGCGAGAACGCCGCCCAGTTCACCCTGCTCGTCGCGGTCAATGCCCTCGTCGGCGGCATGGTCGGACAACAACAGACCGTGCTACCGCTGCTGGCCGAATCCGAATTCGGGCTCACCGGTTACACGTTCATCTTCACCTACGTCGCCGCGTTCGGGATCACCAAAGCGATCGCGAACTACTTCGCCGGCACCTTCTCCGACCGCTACGGCCGCAAACCGGTCCTGCTGATCGGCTGGCTGTTCGCGATCCCGGTGCCGCTGATGTTGATCGCGGCTCCGAACTGGGGCTGGGTCGTGGCCGCGAACGTGCTGCTGGGCATCAATCAGGGCCTGACCTGGTCGACGACCGTGGTGATGAAGATCGACCTGGTCGGGCCGGACCGGCGCGGGTTGGCCATGGGCCTCAACGAAGCCGCCGGATACGGTGCCGTCGCGGTCAGCTCGCTGCTGGCCGGGTATCTCGCCGAGCACTTCGGTCTGCGCCCGGCCCCTTTCCTGCTCGGCTTGGCCTACACCGCCCTGGCTCTGGCGATCTCGGGCATTTTCATCCGCGAAACCCGCGAGTACGCCCACCTGGAAGCCGCCGGTCACACCCCTCGTGCGGACGGTCGCCACGATCACCTGCACGCGGACCTGACCGACCGCCAGATCCTGGTCGCGACCAGCCTGACCGAGCCTGCCCTGTCCTCGGCGAGTCACGCCGGGCTGGTCAACAACCTCAACTTCGGTCTGTCGTGGGGACTGTTCCCGCTGCTGTTCGCCACCGCCGACCTTTCGGTCGGCCAGATCGGATTGCTGTTCGCGCTCTACCCCGGTGTGTGGGGTGCCGGACAACTCGTGACCGGCGCGTTGTCGGACAAGTGGGGACGCAAGCACCTCATTACCGGCGGCATGGCCCTGCAAGCCGGCGCGCTGGCGATCATCGCTGGCTCCGGCGGGTTCGCCGGATGGGCGGTGGGCGCGATCCTGCTCGGCGCGGGGACCGCCATGGTGTATCCGACCCTGCTCGCGGTGATCGGCGATGTCGCCCACCCACTGTGGCGGGGGCGCGCGGTCGGGGTCTACCGGGTTTGGCGCGACCTCGGCTACGCCGTCGGCGCCGTCCTCGGCGGCATCGTCGCCGACCTGCTCGGCCTGCACGCCGCGGTCTGGACCGCCGCCGCGGTCAGCGCGGCCGCCGCAGTGACCGTCGGCATCAGGATGTACGAAACCCACCCTCCCGCACCTCGGTAACCGGCCGGTCCATCCGAACCGACTGCCCTCGCCTGCCATCGCGCGGCGAGGGCGGCACCATATCGGCTCGAGGTCTTGCGCATCGCAATACGAAAGCGCACACTTACGCAAGTGGAGGCTTTCAAAGATGTGGATGTGGCGATCCTCGGTGACCCGACCCGCAAGGCGATCTTCGAACGCCTTGCCCGCCGGCCCTCGTCGGTAGGCGAGCTCGCCGACACGCTGCCGGTCACCCGCCAAGCGGTGTCACAGCATCTGCGTGTCCTCAAGGAAGGCGGTCTCGTCGTGGCGACACCGGAGGGCACCAAACGCATCTACCGCATCAATCCTGAAGGCCTCGCCGCGATCCAGGCTTACTTCCAGAACATCTGGAACGAAGCATTGATCGCTTTTCAGAAGGCCGCCGAGGCGGCGGCCACCGACCCCGAGCAGGAGAATCGACCATGACCACTGGACAACTGCCTGTCCTGGCAGGCACCGCCACCGTCGCGATGAGTCCGCAGCGGGCGTTCGCGTTCTTCACCGAATCCTTCGGCAGTTGGTGGCCTTCGGCCTATCACATCGGCAAGTCCGAGATGGCCGAGGCGATCCTGGAACCCGGCGAGGGCGGACGCTGGTACGAGCGCGGCGTCGACGGCACCGAATGCGCGTGGGGCCGGGTACTGGTGTGGGAGCCACCGCAACGGCTCGTGGTTACCTGGCAGATCAACGGCCGCTGGGAATACGATCCGGATCCGGCGCGGGCCAGCGAGATCGAGGTCCGTTTCACCGCCGACGGCCCCGAGCAGACCACGGTCACCCTCGAACACCGCCACCTCGACCGGCTCGTCGAGGGCAAGGCCATCCAGGACACCATCGTCGAGCGCGGCGGCGGGTGGAGCACCCTGCTGGAACTGTTCGCCAAGACCGCACAGTCCCAGTCCTGACCTCGGATCGAAACCGCTGACGGGGTCAGCGGTTTCGGCGTCCTGCCAGCGCGGCGGCGGGCACCACGGCCAGCGCCAGCACCCCACCGGCGAGCGCGAGCATCGGGTAGCTCGTCGCCGCGACCATCAACCCCGACCCCATGCCGCCGGTCGCCCCGGCGATCGCGATGGAAACATCCACCGTTCCTTGAGTTCTGGCACGCGTAGCAAGCGGCACCGTGTCGGTGATGATCGCTGTACCAGCCACCAATCCCAGATTCCAGCCGAGCCCGAGCAGGGCCAGTGCCGTCGCCAGCAGTACTACCGAGTCCGAGGGGGCGAGCGCAGCCAGCAGTCCGGCTGCGAGCAACGTGATTCCCGACGCGCCGGCTACCGGCAGCCGACCGAAGCGATCCACCAGCCAGCCCGTCAGTGGCGAGGGCAGATACATCGCACCGACGTGGACCGCGATGACCGCGCCCGCGGCCGCGGTGCCGTGCCCGTGGGCGAGCATGTGTACCGGCGTCATCGTCATGATCGCCACCATCACCAACTGCGTCAGCGCCATCACGAACCAGCCCACCGCGATTCCCCGCCCGGCCGAGTTGCCGGACGCGACGTCGCGCACAGAGGGTGATCCCGCGGGTTCTGTGTCGACGGCACCCAGGTGGCGGGCCAACAGCAGCGGATCCGGCCGTAGCCAGATCGCCAGGACCACAGCGGTCAACGCGTAGGCGGCCGCGGCCAGCAGAAACGGCCCCGCCAAGTACGGGATGCCCAGCACCCGAGCCAGCTCCCCGGTCGGCGCCGCGAGGTTGGGGCCGACCACTCCACCCAGAGTGGTCGCGACCAGCACCGTCGAGACCGCCCGCCCTCGGTGCGAAGCAGTAGCCAGATCCGCTCCGGCGTACCGGGCTTGCAGATTGGTGGCCGTGCCCGCGCCGTAGACGAACAGCGCGACGAACAGCAGGACCGGATTGTCCAACACGGCCGCCGCGATCACACCGACACTGCCGATCGCGCCGACGAGATACCCGGCCGCCAATCCGGGTCGACGGCCGCGCGCTTGCGACAACCGACCCACAGCGATGGCGGCAAGCGCTGACCCTGCCGTGAACAACGCACTCGGTAGACCCGCCAGGCTCGTCGAACCGAGCATGTCCTGAGCCAGCAACGCGCCCACGGTGATCCCTGCGGCCAGCCCGGCGCCGCTGAGGACCTGCGCCGAGACCAAGACCCGAAGGGCGCGACACTGCGCACGAGCCGCGATCAGTGGATCGGAGTCAGAACCGATGTGAGTGGCGCTGTGGGACACGACGGACTCTTCCCTGCGAGCAGACGGGCCAGGCACCTGTCGGCACCTCCGGGGCGACCATACTACGATATTCCATCGAATGATGGATTAATTCCAACTGGAGGCTACTTCCGGATAGCGCCGGGCTTCTCCAGGGCGAGATGAGTTCACTCGGCGGTGGTGCCGAACAGTCGGTCGAGGTGGTCGGTCAGCACTGCGAGGGCGACCTCGGGGCCGTGCTGGCCGATCAGCACGCTGGTACCCAGGCCGTGGGTGAGCATGACCAGCCGGATCGCCTCGGCGGTGACATCGAGGGCGCCGGAAATCTCCCCGTGTGCCTGCGCGCGTGAGAGCGCTTGGGCGAGTTGGTGTTCGAGCCGGTCTATGCCTGCGATGAAGGGGTGCTGGGCCAGGTCGGGGTCGGTCATGGCCAGCACCGCATACGAGGTGCCGACGAGGTGGAAGGCGCGGCTGAAGGTGTCGGTCGGCAGCGCTTCGGCGCAGAAGGCCTCGATCAGGGCGCGAGCCGGGGGTATATCGGGCAGACCGGCCAGTCGGCGGTTCCAGCGGTGGTGGCTGAGGGATTCCAGGTGGTTGAGGGTGCCGACGATCAGTTCGGCTTTGGTCGGGAAGTAGTACTGCACGAATCGCAGCGAGACCCCGGCTTCGGCGGCCACGGCGCGGATGGTGACCGCGTGCAGTCCCTCGCGGGCGGCCACAGCCACCACGGCGTCGGCCAGCTGGGCGCGTCGTTCGGCGTGGTCCACGGTCCGGGGCACGGGCCACCTCTCTCGACATCACCATCAGATGAGTGATACAGATGTATCGGATACAACTGTATCAATTCGGGAGGTTGGACGTGCGACGACCCGACACAGACGAGACGACACCAGTAGCTCCGGTGCGTGCGGCCGCGTTGCTGTCGGTGGTGTGCGCGGCACAGTTCATGGTGGTCCTCGACGTCTCGGTGATGAACGTGGCGTTACCGTCGATACGAACCTCGCTCGGCTTCACCGACACCGGGCTCGCGTGGGTGGTCAACGCCTACGCGCTGGTCTTCGCGGGCCTTCTCCTGGTCGGCGGCCGCCTGGCCGACCTGTTCGGCCGCAAGCGAATCTTCCTCGCCGGGCTGCTCGCGTTCACCCTCGCGAGCGGCGTCGGTGGGCTGGCCTCGACACCGGGGTGGTTGATCGGCGCTCGCGCTGTCCAAGGGATGGGCGCGGCGGTGCTGGCGCCGGCGACGCTGACGATCCTGACCACCAGTTTCGCCGAAGGGCCGCGGCGAACGAAGGCCCTGGCAGTCTGGACCGCGCTCGGCCTGGCCGGTGGAACGGCGGGCAATCTGCTCGGCGGTGTTCTCACCGAATTCGCGTCGTGGCGGGCCACGCTGCTGATCAATCTCCCCATCGGCGTGCTCGCGCTGGTGGCCGCGATCGGTGTCCTCGCACCGGACTCGGCGCCACGGTCCCGGGCGCGCCTCGATGCGGTGGGGGCGGTGCTGGTGACGTGTGGGCTCACCGCGATCGCCTACGGGTTCGGTGAGGCCGCGACACGGGGGTGGTCGACGCCGATGACCGTGTCGGCGCTCATGATCGGCGCGGGACTGATAGCAGTGTTCGTGCTCGTCGAGACACGCTGGGCGCGTGCCCCTTTGATCCCGTTGTCGCTGCTGCGAATCCGGTCGGTCGCCGTCGGCAATGCTGCCATGCTGCTGGCCGGGGCGTGTCTGAATCCGATGTGGTTCTTCCTGACACTGTCGATGCAGAACGTGCTGGACTACACCCCGATGCAGACCGGACTCGCGTTCCTGCCCCACACCCTGGTCACCATCGCGGTCGGCACCCAGGTGACCCCCTGGCTGATGCGCCGGGTCGACGCGCGGGCCCTGATCGTCGCCGGGGCGCTAGCGGCAGCGGCCGGTTTCGCCTGGCAAGCCCAGCTCGGGCCCGACAGCACGTACCTGACCGGCATCCTCGGCCCTGCCCTCGTTTTCAGCGTCGGCGCGGGACTGCTGAACACCCCGCTCACCGCCGCCGTCACCGCGGGTGTTCCCCTCGCGGACGCGGGCGCGGCGTCGGGGCTGATGAACACCACCAAGCAAGTCGGCGCGGCGCTGGGTCTGGCGGCATTGATCACGGCGACCGCGGGCCCGGCGGCCGACTACGGCCGAGCCTTCTGGCTGATCGCGGCGGCCATGCTCGGCGTCGCCGGGATCGCAGTAGGACTACCGGGGCATCGCGACCGGCGCTGAACATGCCCCAACATCGCTGCTGGGCCAACGGATTACGAGATGGATCGACCGGTCTGGTCGGCATCGGCCACGGTGATCTGCGCGGTCGTCAGACTCAGCGCGCCCGGCAGTGCCGCGAAGGCCTCCTCGACGCGAGCGATGAGCGAGGCCCGTGCCCCGGCACCGCGGCGGGCGGAATGCCGTTCGGCGCGAACCCAGTTCTTGGCTCCGCAACGCCAGGCGGCCAGGGCCAGTTCCGGCAGCAGCCGGACGGTGACATCGGCGCGGCCGTCGGCGCCGGTGCGTGCTTCGAGCGCCTCGACCAGGCGTTCGTGAGCGGCCAGCGACAGCGCGTTGCTGTGGTGGCGCAGCGCGACATTGTGGGCGATAAGCCGACGGGTGGCCAGGAACCGGCGTTCCCAGTCGGCGTCACGCCTGGCGATCGTGGCGACCATCGTCGCTTGCAGGGTGGCCAGGATCGTGGCCTCGGCCGGGTCGGTGTGGGCAGTGAAGGTGTCGAGGTAGGCGTCCCACAGCTCGGCTTCCGCGGCGAGGGCGACGTCTTCCTTGGAGGCGTAGTAGCGGAAGAACGTGCGCTTGGAGATCTCGGCCTCGGCCACGATCCGGTCGAGGGTGACCCCGTCGAATCCGTCGTCGCTGAACATGCGCAGCGCGATCTCGCCTAACTGCTGATGGGTGCGCTGCTTCTTGCGTTCGCGCAGCGAAGACACCTGCACGACATCACCGCCGGGCCGTCCGCTCACCGCCTCACCATAGTCAATCGCTCGGCACCCTTCCATCCCAAACGTCTCTAGATGTAATTTTACACTCAGTGTCATTTTCTGAAGGGGTGGCGGGATGCGGCAACGAGCGGAACTGATCGTGATGCTGGGGGCCTCCACGCTGGGGGTGATGGCCGGTGCGATCGTGATGCCGGTCTTGGAAGTCATGCGCGGCGACCTCGGTGTCAGCGGTACCGCGGCGGGGTTCATCATCACCGCACACGGATTCGCCATCGCGGTGGTCAGCCCTTTCGTCGGTCGCGCGATCGACCGGTGGGGAGTCCGGATACCGTTGGCCACCGGGTTGCTCCTCTACGGGCTGGCCGGTGGCGCGGGAGTGGTGATCTCGTCGTTTCCGCTGTTGATCGCCAGCCGGCTGCTCCTTGGGGTGGGCGCGGCGACGGTGTTCAGCGGCACCACGGTCGCGATGCTCGCGATGGCCACCGGCACCCGCCGCGATCAGCTCATGGGCTGGCGCACGACCGCGACCACCGCCGGAGGCCTGTTCTGGCCGCTGCTGGCCGGCGCGCTCGGCGCGCTCAGCTGGCATGCGACCTTCGCGATCTACCTCGTCGGGATTCCGCTCGGAATCGCGACTTTGCTCGTCATCCCGAAACACCCGGCCGCACCCGACAGTCAGGCGACGGCGAAGGCCGGTTCAGCGGTGGATCTGGTACGCCGGTACCCGAAGTTGTTGGCTTGGTACGGGTTGATGATCACCACCGGGCTGATGATGTACAGCTTGGCGGTATTCCTGCCACAGCGGTTGGCGCAGTTGGGGATCGCGGCACCGATCTTCGTGTCGCTGTTCATGGTGGTCCAAGCCGTCGCTTCGATCGGCGTGGGCCTGGGATACGCGCGCATCCGCGCCCGACTCGGCTTCGCCGTGCTGCTGCGCACCACCGCGTGCTGCTGGATCGGCGCGTTCCTCGTGCTGGGCTTGGTCGCGCACCCGGCACCGGTGTTCGCCGCGTCGGCGCTGTTCGGGATCGGCAACGGGCTGCTTCTGCCCGTGATCACCGTGCTCATCGGCGAAACGCCACCGGCGGCTCGACGCGGCCAGGCGACCTCGTTGTCGGGTACGGCCATGTTCACAGGCCAGTTCGGCTCCCCGCTGGTGTTCGGGCCGTTGATGGCCGCGACCTCCATCACCACCGGATACCTGCTCGCCGCCGCGCTCGCGGCCACCGTCCTCGCTGGGCTCATCCTGATCCGGGTCGACGATCCCACCGAGAAACGCGCGCATGCCAGCGGCGAGCAGTCAGGTCATGCCGATTCTGACGAGCGTGCGGTAAGCAAGTCGGTGAACTCCTCGGCATAGGCCAGTTGCCGCCGCAGACGCTCGGCGCTGTCGGCGGCCTTGCTCTGGAACGCCAGCAGCTCCGCCCGCGCCGCGGCCTCCGCGGCAGGCGCGGCCGCGGCGTCGTCGAGGATGTCGATCGCGTCGAGCAGCTGTTTCATCTCCGCCAGCGTGAAGCCCAGCGGCTTCATGCGGCGGATGACCAGCATCCGCTCGACGTCGGCCTCGGTGTAGAGGCGGAACCCTCCGGCCGAGCGAGCCGAGGGCTGCACCAGCCCGACCTCGTCCCAGTGCCGGATCGACTTGAGCGAGAGCTCGGTGCGCTCGGCCACCTGCCCGATCTGCAAGTAGCCGCCTGTGTCGGCGCCCATGTCAGTGCCCGCCGACCAGGTGGCCCGACAGCCGGTCGTGGCGGGCCTCGGAGGCCGGGTTCAGGCCGATGATCTCCACGTTCTTGCCCTTGGCGGCGTATTTGGTGGTGATCGCGTCCAGGGTCGCCACGGTCGAGGCATCCCAGATGTGTGCATCCGACATGTCGATCACGATATTGGCCGGGTCGCCGACGTAGTCGAACTGGTAGACCAGGTCGTTGCTGGAGGCGAAGAACAGTTCGCCGCGCACCTTGTAGACGCGGGTGTCGATCGCGCCGTCGTGGTCGGTGTCGGACTCGGAGACCTTGTTCACCTCGGTGAAGTGTGCGACGCGGTGGGCGAAGGCGACCATCGCGGTCAGCACTCCGGCGATCACGCCGTACGCCAGGTTGTGCGTCGCGACCGTGACGGCGACAGTGACCGCCATGACGGTGGTTTCGGCGATCGGCATGCGCCGCAGGGTCTTCGGCGCGATCGAATGCCAGTCCATCGTGCCGACCGAGACCATGATCATCACCGCGACCAGCGCGGCCATCGGGATCAGGGCGACCACGTCGCCGAGCCCGACGACCAGGATCAGCAGGAACACACCGGCCAGGAACGTCGAGATGCGGGTGCGGGCGCCGGAGGATTTCACGTTGATCATGGTCTGGCCGATCATGGCGCAGCCGCCCATGCCGCCGAAGAACCCGGTCACGATGTTGGCCACGCCCTGACCCCAGCCCTCGCGGGTCTTGTCGGAGTGGGTGTCGGTGATGTCGTCGACGAGCTTGGCGGTCATCAGCGACTCGAGCAGACCGACCAAGGCCATCGCCAGGGCGTAGGGGGCGATGATCTTCAGTGTGTCGAGAGTGAAAGGTACATCGGGAATGAGCCAGGTCGGCAGGCTCGACGGCAACTCGCCCTCGTCCCCGACGTTCGGCACGTTCAGCGAGAACACGATGGTCGCCGCGGTCAACAGCACGATCGCCACCAGTGGCGCCGGGACCACGGTGGACACTTTCGGCAGGAACACCATGATCGCGATGCCAATGGCGACCATCGGATACACCAGCCACGGCACGCCAAGCAGGTGCGGGATCTGGGCGGTGAAGATGAGGATGGCCAGGGCGTTGACGAAGCCGACCATGACGCTGCGCGGGATGAACCGCATCAGCCGGGCGACGCCAATCACGCTGAGCACGATCTGTAGCACTCCGGCCAGGATGACGGTGGCGATCAGGTAGTCCAGGCCGTGCTCTTTGACCACGGGTGCGATGACCAGCGCGATCGCCCCGGTCGCGGCGGAGATCATCGCTCGGCGGCCGCCGACGATCGCGATGGTGACCGCCATGGTGAACGAGGCGAACAGCCCGACCCGGGGATCGACTCCGGCGATGATGGAAAACGAGATCGCCTCCGGGATCAATGCCAGCGCGACCACCAAACCGGCCAGCACCTCGGTCCGTAACCGTGCCGGGCTGCGCAACGCGGCCAGCACCGAACCCTCATCGGCTGGTCGAGGCGTTGTCGACACCATTGGCACTCCATTTCATGAATCGCGCGTCGCGCACAAGGCGCGCGCCTGAACGGCGCTGCCGCGGCGGACGTCAGGCTGAAAGTCATTGGGATGCGAGCGAACACCCAGAACAGGCGAAGGAGCTGGACCGTATCGGCCACACTGCCGAAATCAGCTACCGCTCAGCGAGCCCAACTCTACCCTCACGGGAGGGTAATGTCGCAAGTTCGAGCGGTCGATCGTGTCCTACGTCTCATCGGCGGAGCTGGCGCCCGGCCCTGCGGGAGTGATGGTTGCTGCAAAGTGGCGGTTGTTCGATCGACACGTAGGTATCACTCGGTGATCTCACGAAAATGCCAGTACAGTTCCGCTATTCACCTCGAAGGGTGCAGTGAAGCTGGCGATATGCTGGTGAGGTGCAGGTGCCGCCGCTGATGCTGGCGTCGTCCGGGCCGGCCCCTACGGCTTCCCGACTTCGGATCAGCGTCCACGCAGCGTCGCCCGCGACGACACCGTCGACCAAGACTTCGAACACGGCACCATCGGGTCACCGACCTCGGGTGATCCCAACAGCGACATCGACTGGCAGGAGGACTACATCGACCAATCCAGCTGTGATTCATGCGGAAACGACGACAGGGTCGCGGTGACCGGCCCTGGCTGGACTCCGACGTCATTGGCCGTCGCGCCGACCGAGCGCGATACCCGAATCACGTCGGAGACCAAGATGCCGGCGTGCCGCGACGTCGTTCCGGATCCGGCTCGGCCCCACACAGATCTCGGATTGTGTCGTTCGGAGGACACTGCACGTCTCGCACCGCAAGCGATCGACTCCCAACTGAACAAGACTACTGCACTGCCGATCTGCCCAGCGGGCAATGGGGCGGCGACAGAACCTATCAATGCGTTTGGGAGACTGGTGTACTCACCATCTACAACAGGCAAACCGGCGCACCGGCGGGTTCGATCAGCATGATCCAGGAGGCCCAGCTTCAGTCCCGGTGGAACTCGACCACCTGGGACGCCCGCACGGCGCTGCACATCATCGATACCAGCGGCGAGGGCAATAGGGCGTCGTATGCGATGTCGGTGTACTGCGCAACCACCGCCTCATGCAAAACCAGCTTCGGCAACACCGAACCACCACGACCCGTCACCGAGAAGCTGTACAAGCGCGACTACACCTTCGCCTCGACGGTCGGCGCCGGAGCGATCGTGCGCTCGAATGGGATCTTCGAGTTCACCTTCACCACCCCGAACATGAATCCTGAGACCACCGACGCGATCGCGGAACCGACAGTTCGTTGCGATCAGATCGCTGGAATGCGCAACTCAGCGGGATGCGTCGTTGTCGACGCCGAGCCGATCCTGGACATGCGCACCCGCAATGTGGTGCCTCACGCCGGTCACATCGGCTACGCCCAGTCCAGCGGCCTGCCCGGAGCACCCAACGGCACACCGTTGACCCGGACGATGAACAACACCATCGTGCAGAACAACCGCAACGTCTCCTGCAACCGAGTCCCCGGACCGCGCCCGGCGAGTCGACAGTGCGATGAATATCCGTTCGCATCGACTCTGGAAGGAGGTGGTGCGTCCGGACCGGCCCGCACATACGGAAACACCGACACCGATCCGTGTCGGCAAACCATGCCGCCCTGGGTTACCGTCCTGGCGATCCCGGTGCCCTTCTTCAGTTCCCAGGGGATCAGTATGTGCATGATGCCCGGGCGCGACAACATGCGGGGTGGCGGCATTCTGAGCTGGTTCTATGTCAAGAACAGGGTCCTCGACGGCGATACATTCTACGTGAAGGGCCTGTAACCACCGAGGAGTAGACGATGACCGAAACCGGGGCAGTCCAGGACGTGGAGCAGGTAGGCGCTGCAGACCGGCACTATGCCGTAGGCGGCCATCCACGAGCCCAGCGGAACGAGCGCGACCAGGTCGCCGTCGGCCATCACCAGCGCCAGGAACGCCACCAGCGCGCGCCAGGCCCCAACCCCGCTCGCGGGCTCATCGGGCACAGTGCCCGAGGTCGCGCCGTGGTCGCTGGCGTCGCCGAAATTCATGACCCTGTCCTGACCGTCGATCCGAGCGGGGCGGGGCGGCGATGCTCGACGGTGGTGCACCGCGCGACCTGCCCGAACTTGCGCGTAAACCATCTGCTGGCCGAAGCCCTCGACGAGGGCTGCGCGGGTGACGGACTGGCCACGGTGGCGGCGACGGTGTCCGGGCTGCCGACCGGTTGCAGTGCCAGCTGCCCGAGTGGCTGCCCGGCGGCGTGCTGCCGCAGGCGATCATCGCCTGCGTCCACCAGCTGCGCGCGGCGGGCTGCTGCTGTTGCTCGACCAGGCGCCGAAAGTCCAGGAACTCATCGACAACCCCGATCGTCACCCGGCTTAGCGAACGGGTCGCAGGTGGTCAGCGGCTCCGCTCGGCCGGGGCGGTGTCGGCCAGGTGCGCTTGCTGCTGAGCAGGGTCATGGTGGTGCGTCCGGCGCGCGGCATGATCGTGCCCGTTGGGAACCTGCTCGCCGAGATGTCGGCTCACCCGCGTTCTTGTCGGGCGTCGAAGGTTGCGCGTGCGCGTTCGATGGCGGGCATGTGGTGCGAGGTCCAGGCCAGCAGCACGTCGATGGGGTGTCGCAGGGTCTTGCCCAGTGGGGTGATCCGGTATTCGACCGCGACGGGCCGGGTGGAGACGATCTCGCGTTCGATCACGCCGTTGCGTTCGAGGCGGCGCAATGTCGCGGTGAGTGACTTCTGGGTGATCTGGGGGATGGCGCGGCGCAGTTCGTTGAAGCGGCAGGGCTTTTCGCAGAGCTCGTTGAGGATGGCGAGCGACCATTTGTCGAGGATCTGGTCGAGCAGTTCGCGGTGTGGGGCGTCGATGCGGAGTTCCTCGACTCCGGGGGTGGTGTCCATGGCGATACCTGGTTTCGTTGAAGTGTCCATTTTGTACTAGGTAGCTTAGCGATACCTAGTGTGGAGGAGATGGTCATGGCAGTTCGGCAGTTCACCCCCGAGGGCATGCTCGCCCCGGTCCCGTACCACCACGTCGCGGTCGGTACCGGGACCAGGCACGTCCACGTCAGCGGCCAGATCGCCCGCCGGGCCGACGGGACGCCGGTTGCGCCCGGCGATCTGGCGGGGCAGGTCGGGCAGGCGCTGCGCAACACCGCTGTCGGCCTCGCGGGCGCGGGTGCGAGTTTCGAGGACGTGCTGAGGCTGACCTTCTATGTGACCCGGTGGCAGCCGGACCGGATCGGCGAGTTCATCGCCGGTGTCGAGTCCGTGGCCGCCGAGGTCGGTCTGCGGCTGCCGCTACCGCCGTCCTCGCTCATCGGCGTCGACTACCTCTTCGAACCGGACGTGCTCGTCGAGATCGAAGCGACCGCCCTGCTGGACTGAACCCACGACGTAGGGCGGAGGAATCGGAGTAGAAGCGGGCTCCCGCCGGCCCGGCATTGTTGTCCTCGGCGCGGCGAGCACGGTTGGCACCGGGGGGACACCAATCCTGGGGGCAGGGAAACCGGTGGCTTTCACCCGCCTGCGGAGGGGCCTAGCCTCGGGCGGATCGCAACGACCTCTCTCGATGGGACCCCGATGAAACGATGGAACAGGACCGCCCTGGCGGCGGTCGGCGTGTTCGCCGTGCTCGCTCTCACCGCCGGCCCTGCGCTGGGCGAGCCGGTACGCATCCCGCTCGAGGACGCTGACCCGGTGCCTGCGCCGGTGGCCGACAGCGGGCTCGACGGGCTCACCGGATCCGCGCAGTTCCTGGCCTACTGCCTGGCGCACCCACCCTGCCGGATCGGCCCGAGCGTCTGACCCATTGCGGCGATGTCGTGCGGACCCGTCGAGCAGGGTCTCGCACGGCCCGCCGCCAGCCATGGGTCCCCGATGCTGTACGGGCCGCGCGGTGCACGGACCTCGCGCCCGGCTGCACGCGCAGGGTTCAGTGGCGGGTGCCCGGGGTGGTGTGGCACGGCTGCCGCCTCGCCACCGTGCCGTCGCCGCGAACCCGGCGCGGTCGCCGACATCGCCGCCGCCGTGCACCATCTGCTCACCGAGCGCGGCCCCGCTGCACCGCCCTGCTGACCGAGGGTCACCGAAACCGCCGGCGCTCACGAGGCTGCCGCGGCCGGGGTCAGCGCTCAGCACGATGACGGTATCGATACCATCCGGTGGTTCCGACAATAACTGGTGCGCAACATATTTGAGCGGACCAAGGCGCCGGTGAATCCTGGGCGTAACGCGGTCGTCACGGCTGCCGGGATGCCACAGTCGGGTGGCCGGCCGGGGGCGGGTCGATCCTGCCCTCCTGACCGCCCTTCGCCGTCGGCGCAGGCGCACTGCTCAGCACCGGCGCCGCCGGCTCCATCGGCCAACCCCGTACGGGCGGATGTGGTCGGTGGGGTCGCGGTCCAGCAGCGGCGATATCTGCTGGGCCGCTCCCAACTTCCGCAGCCCGCGCAGCAGCCAGGCCGCGTGCGGGGTGCCGACAGCGCGACGTCGGCGGTCGGGAACCGGCGTGACGCGCGGGGGCATCCGTGCCCGAACCAGGAGGTTCAGGGATTGACCGCGAGCACTACCTTGCCGGTCGAGGTTCGCCCACCCATGAGCCGATGCGCGTCGGCGATCTCAGCCAGTGCGAACTCGGCGGTGATCGGCAAGCGGACCGCCCCGGTGCTCACCAGCGTGAACGCGCTGTCGGCCAACTCGTGCAATTCTTCTGGCGCGTCCGTGGTCAGGCTGAGGATGGAGAATCCCGCGATCGACTGTCCCCGGGGCCCCAGCTCGGCCATGCCGACCTGCCACGGCTGTTCGCCGCCGGCGTTGCCGTAGGACACGACGCGCCCGAACCGGGTGAGCGAGGCGAGGCCGCGCTCGAGGGTCTTACCGCCGATGGAATCGAAGATCACGTCGACGCCGCGGCCCGAGGTAGCGGCCGCGACTTCGGCGTCGAAGGAGTCGCCGACGAACACCTCGTCGTAACCGAGTCCCCGGGCGAACTCCGCCTTGGCGTCGCTCGAGACGACGCCGTAGACCGTCTCCGCTCCGGCGATTTTCGCCATCTGCGCCAGCGCTGACCCGACCCCTCCCGCAGCGGCCTGCACGAGCACCGTCTCCCCGGCGCGTACTCGCGCGACGCTGTTCACCAGCGCGTAGGCCGTTGGCACGACGGTGGGCAGCGTCGCCGCCGTCCGCAATGCGATGCCGTCGGGAACGGCGAAAACCGTGGCCGCCGACACGACGGCAACTTCGGCGTAGGCGCCGCCGTCGACGATCGCCGCGACAGGTTGCCCGACAACGAATTCCGTCACACCGGCGCCTAGGGCACGGACGCGGCCGGAGAGCTCGAGCCCGAGCACGAACGGTAGGGCAGGCACGCGATAGCCGATCGAACGCCCCAGCAGGTCAGCGAAATTCAGCCCCGCGTAAGACACATCGATGGATACCTCGCCGGGACCCGGCTCCGGTATCGGCAAGTCGGCCAGCGTCAGTACCTCTGGACCCCCGAACTCCGCGATCTGCACAGCACGCACGTCAGCCTCCGTCGTGACTCGAACCGTCGAACGTTCGCAACCGCTCGTCTCGCCGGGCCATTCCCGGCGGTACAGGACTACCACGGGCCGTGTCCGAGGTCGCGGTGTATCGCCTGGCGACAGCTCCTGGGCCGCGCGGGCGCGAGAAGCTCTCATCTCCCATGCGGGGCCCCGTGTGGGCGCCTCGACAGGGCGGCGTGCGTCGACGCCGCGATCGCCGCACCACCCGACCTGCCTCGCCAGGACCTGTAGCCTGGTGGTGGCAGACCCACCATCAGCCGACACTGTTTCGGTGCTCGGCGCACCGGCACAGTGTGTTTCATGACAGAGACACCCCATATGGACGCGGTCGTGATTCCCCGGTTCGGCGGCGCGGAAGTGCTACGGAGCGACCGGATCGCGGTCCCGGTCCCCGGCCCCGGACAAGTCGCGATCGACGTGGCGTTCGCCGGCGCCAACTTCGCCGAGATCCTCTACCGCCGTGGCATCGCCCCGGTACCGCTTCCGTTCGTGCCCGGAATCGAGGTGGCCGGCCGGATCCGGGCTGTCGGGCCCGGCGTCACCCACCTGGAAGTCGGCAGACCGGTGGCTGCGTTGTCGATCGTGGACGGCGGCGGCTACGCCGAGGTCGTCGTGACGGCCGCGGACCTGGTCGCCGAACTCGACCCCGACATGGATCTGGCGACCGCCGCCGGTGTGCCGTCCAACAGCACCACCGCGTTCCTGGTCCTGGACCGGGTGGCGCGCATCGAGCCCGGCGAGCGGGTGCTGGTGCATGCCGCCGCCGGGGGAGTGGGAAGTCAGCTCGGCCAGGTCGCGCGGCTGCTGGGGGCGGGCCGGGTGGTCGGCACCGTCGGCAGTGCCGCCAAGATCGCGGTGGCGGAGGCGTTCGGCTACGACGAGGTCCTGCTGCGCGACAAGGTCTCGGGCGCGGGGGAGTTCGACGTCGTGGTCGACATGGTCGGCGGTCCGGCACGCCGGGCCGGTGCGGACCTACTCGCGCCGATGGGTCGGTTGATCGTGATGGGGAACGCCTCCGGTGCCGCCGATGTCGGGATCAGCGCCAATGATCTGTGGTTCACCAACCGGACCGTGTCGGGGTTCAACCTCGCGGGGTTCGCGGCCGTCCGTCCCGCGCAGGCGGGCGCGGCACTGCGCCGTGCCGTCCACGCGGTGTCGACGGGCCGTCTCACCGTCGCCGTCGAGACACTGCCGCTCGCCGCTGCCGCCGAGGCGCACCGTCGCATCGAATCCGGTACGACCACAGGCAAACTCGTCCTCGAGGTCGCGCCGCGGTGAACCCGCCGACGCTCATGGACGAGCTGAGGCCAGGAGCCGGCGCATCTTCTCGTCGGTGTCCGAGCCGGGGACTGGGTTGTGATACACCAGGTGCAGGTCGGGCCGGTCGGGGATCTGCAGCTGGCTGGCCTCGTAATCGAGCAGTCCGGCCCGCTGGTGGCGGATCCGTTTGGGCACCACCCCGGGGGTCTTGACCTGCTGCTGGGACCACAATCGGGCGAATTCGGGGCTCAGCCCGCTCAGCTCCTGCACGACCGCGGTGAATCCGGCGTCGCCGGGGTGATCCGACATCGACGCCCGGAACTGCGCCAGGACCTCCCGGACCACCTGCTCATGGTTCTCGTAGTCGAAGGCGTTGTTGCTGAAACACACCACCAGTGCGTTGTGGTCCTCGGGACCGAGGTCGAACAGGACGCGCGCGGCATCGTTGTAGGCGACCAGGTTCCAGTACCGGTCCATGATGTGGGCGGGATTGGGCATCCAGCTCTCGAGCAGCCGCAGCAGATGTTCGCCGACGGGGGCCCCGGTGGTTGCCGTCAGCGGTGGATTCAGCCCGGCCAGCCCGTAGAGATGACGCCGTTCGGCATCGTTGAGCCGCAGCGCCCGGCCGACCGCGTCGAGCACACTCGGCGAGACCGTGATGTCACGACCCTGTTCGAGCCACTGATACCACGACACCCCCACTCCGGCCAGCACCGCGACCTCCTCGCGTCGCAGGCCCGGTGTACGCCGTCGGCCACCGGCCGGCAACCCCGCCTCCTGCGGGCTGATCCCGGCCCGCTTCGCCACGAGGAACTCCCGCAGATCGGCCCTGCGTCGCTCGTCTCGCTCGGCCGATCCCACTCCACCACTACTCACCACCTCACGATAGACACCTGAGAGGAACAGCCGTGAACATCACCTCCACCCACGCTCGCACCGTGCTCGCCGCCGCCCTGCGTATCGCGCAAGACAACGATCACCCCGTCTCGGCGGCGGTCGTCGACACCGGCGGCAACCTCGTCGCGTTCGCCCGCATGGACCGGGCCACGCTGGTCACGATCGACACCGCGGTCGGCAAGGCGTTCACCGCCGTGAGCATCGGCGCCGACACCGTTGCGCTGACCGAGGCCATCCAGCCCGGCGCTCCGCTGTTCGGCACCGGCCTGGCACTGGCCGGATCACGATCCTTCGTCCCCTACGGGGGCGGCGTGCTGCTGCGCGACGGAGACGACATCATCGGCGCCCTCGGCATCTCGGGCGCGCCGACCTCGCTCGAAGACCACCACATCGGCGTGGAGGCGGCACGCAGCTAGGCGCTGACGCCCGGCTGTAACCCATGCCGTCCTACCAGCCCATCCGCTCACCTCGGTTCGTCCGTGTCGCCGGTGGCGGCGTGGGTCGTTCGATCAGCTCGTCCGGACCGTGACGCCGGGCGGCATCCGGTTCGACACAGGGGCGTGTCGCCCCGAGCCGGCTACCCTGGGCACTGGGGAGCAGGGTGGCTCCGCCGTGGTGCCCGACGTCGGCGACCTCGTGTTGCATCAGCATCCGTCTTTGGTGGGCATGGGCTGGCTGGGATCGAAGTAGGCTTCGGCCGGCCGTTCGGCGGGAGTGCCTGTCCAGACCCGGTTGGTGTAGTCGGGTGCGGTGAAGCCCTGGCGGTGCAGGGCGCAGCCGATCGAGAACTGATGACCGCGCATCGGGCCATAGTAGATGCCTTGGGATTCGGCGTCGTAGGCGGGATTGTCGATCCAGCGGTAGGCGGCTTCCCAGCGGTCGACGGCGACGATGTCGAGGGGGCCGGTGAGCATTTCGGGGTGTGGGGTGTCGAAGGCGTAGGCGACCACATAGTTGGTGTGGATGATCAGTTCGCCGTCGTCGTCGAGGGCTGTGGTCATGGTGCCGGTCACCCGGGGTGTTACCGGGAGCAGGGGGTAGCCGGTGGCGATCTTCACCGTCACCCACCAGGTGTGTGCCTCGTTGCCCGGACGCAGCTGCGGCCGGATCGTGGCGGCCTGGCCGGGAGCGAGCAGCGCCAGAACGGGTTCGGGGTCATGGTATTCGATCACCTGGCGGTCGAGCCGGGCGGCGATGATCAGCGCTCGCACCTTGCCCAATGCCGTGGCGACCTGTTCGCTGGTGTAGCGGCCGATCGGGGTGGGCGGCGGCGTGACGATGCCCTGCTCGCCTTCGGCCCAGTCCTGGGCGGGTGTGTGCTGGTAGGGGTGGGTCAGGTCGACGTGAGCGCGTTGGTCGAGGTGTGCGGTCGAGGTCGCGACCAGGTCGGCACCGGCCCGGTCTTCGGTCGGGCCGCGCAGGGTGAGCACGCAGATCGTCGCGAGCACGACCGTGACGCCGATCACCACACCGATCGACGTGCGGCGGCGCGTCGGGACCGGACGCGGTCGGTGTTCGTGGATCAGCCGTCGGGTGGTCTCCGGGCCGAACGGGTCCGGTGGCAGTTGATACATCGCGGGTTCCCCCTGGATCGATCTCCTCACCGGCGTGAGGTCTGGCTAGGTCACGGCGACGACCACGACGGTGGGGCGATGCCGTGGTGGCTCTCCGCAGCGGTGGGCCGGCACCGTTCCGGAGAGCCAGGGTGTGCATTCAGCAGTGGTGGACGGAGACGACGGTGTGCAGCTGCGGATCGAACCCCTCGGCGATGCGGGCGGCTTCGCGCAGATGCTCTTGTGCGGCGGGGTGTTCGAGCATGGCGTGGAAGTCTTCGGTCGTGCGCCACTGGGCGTAGTTGACGACCCGTTCGCCGTCGAGGCTGGCGTGGATGTTGGCGGCCACGAACCCGGGCCGGTGCCGGATCACTTCCTCGGTGGCGCGAGTCAGCAGTTCGACGAGTTCGCCCTGACGGTCCGGGGCGACGGTGAAGACGTTGATCAACGTCGCGAGCGGCGCATCCACCGAGATCATGGTCGTGGCGGGCGTTGTCATGATCGCCGCCCTCCTATGCACCGCATCGGGATCCGCACCGGATCGCATTGAGAATGCCTTCCAGCAGCGACAACGCCGCACTGCCGGAACTCGTTTCCGCAATCGAGACGGCCGTGTGCGGGGCGGGCGGCTGCGCGGTCGCCGTGGCGGGAAGCACGCACAGCAGAGTGGCCGCGGCCGTGGCGATCAGTGCTCGTGCTGATGTCATGAGAAGCCTTCCTCGAATCGGGATCGGAGTATCGCTGCACTCAGCGGGCCGATGGTGGAGCCGGTGTGGTCGTGGTCGGAGCCGGAGTCGTCGGGACCACGCGGGCCGGTAGATCAGGGAAATGGCGATCGCCCTCACAACCACCGACCGTGAGGGCGAGGCCCGCCGTAACGGACGAGGGTCAGTGGCGCGCGGCCGGATATCCGCTGCGGGCCGGTCATCGGGTGATGTAGCCGGTATAGGGGCCGCCGACGCAGATGAGCCCGTCGAGGTAGCCGCCGGTTTCCAGGCACAGCTGGGCATCGATCACCGAGTGATCGCCCTCGAATTCGGACTCGGCCACAGCCGGAACACACCACGCCGCCGCGACCGCGGCCATGCTGACAACTGTTGCCGCCGAACGCATCACCAGTCTCATCGGACCTTCCCCACCCAGCCCGGCACCGGCCGAGCCGGTCATCGAACCCTTCGAACGAACATTGTCGTTCATAAAAAGCGGTTTGCGCCAGTGGCGGAGTGGCCTCAGTTCCGGGGGGGGGCGGTGTCGTCGGCGTGCCCCGGGAATTGCGGGCAGGCAACCCGCTGTCGAGGGTCGATGCGCGATGGCATCCTGAGAACATGAACGTTCGCAAATTTGGTGGTGCTGTGGTTCTCCTGATCGCAGCATCAACTCTGGTCGCTGCGCCCTCGGCGCAGGCGCTGGGCCCCTCGACCGGCAGTGACCAGGTGAATCTGATGTGCCTGTTCAACACTCTGTCGGCGGGTCCGAAGACCGCTGATTGCTACCCGGTGGAGATTCCCCCGCCGGCGGGCGCGGGTGCCATCGGGTTCGGCCCCGGTCAGCTGCCGACCGGCTCGTTCGGCGGCGTCCAGAACACCTGACCGGAAAACAGGAGGAGGCACCGTCGCTGCGTCCCCGCGCGATGGTGCCTTCCGTATCTATGGCCATGGCACCACTGATGGGAACCGCCAGATCTCTCTGCCTTCGGGGGTGAGTTCGGAGTACTCGTTCTCTCGAATCAGGGTCCCCGAGGCCAGTTCCTCGGGCGTCGCCTCGACGAGAGCGAAGCCTCCACGATTGCTCACGCCCGGAACGGGAGAATTATTCGGGTCGAACTCGACGACCAACCCGTTGTCGCGCAGCTTCTTGTAGAACGACCGGAGCCGCTTCAGCTTGTATTGCGCCATGCCTTTACCGTCCGTGGCGGTGTACTCGCCGTGGTCACGCAGCCGCTGGTAAGGCGAGGTCTGTGTGAAGTCGACAGCGACCTTCCAAGGGGAAGTGCTTGAGGACTGTCTCGCGCGGGGTCAGCGATCCGCCGTATGTGCGCTTGATCCACGAAACGTACTGGCGCGTCACGCCGTATGCGCGCGCGATGTCAGATTGCGACAACCCCTTGTTCTTCAAAGCTTCCACAATCGAGAGTGTCAGCTTGTCCTCTTCGGGGTTCATGGGTACTGCTCCTGTTACCGGGGTGGACGTTCTGCTCGTTCAGTGTCGAGACTGTACATCTTTCCGTGTCACAGGGAACGCCCCCGACAGGCACACCCATGGGCACCTACCACGCCGTTGTGAAACCGGGCGTGTGACTGGACGCGAGTGTCCGAGTGCTGCGTGGCGGCGCCAGCGGGATGGTCTCTCGGGGCGGGCGCGGCGAAGCGTTCGCTTCGCCCGAGAGCGCTCGTCTAGTTGTCGCCGGCGTTT
>NZ_BAGK01000310.1 GCF_000308795.1 Nocardia thailandica NBRC 100428
CCGCCGGGCCTCCCATCCGTCGACATCGCGCGCACGGAACTGTGCTCGCTGGACACATTTCGGGCACGCGCCAGCTTCGGTGTCACCGAACGTGGTGGGCACGACGACCCGAACGCCCTTATGGCATAGCGAGTCGACCCAGCCGTGCTCCCGGAAGTGTGGTTCCCGAGGCCAGTTGTCGAATCCGGTAGTGCGCGAGTTGTGCACCGCGTGAATGGTGCCAATGTCGTCGGGGAGCCCTGGCTCTCGCCCACCTCCGGGGCTCGGAACCCACTCGTATCGCTCGAATCCAGCCCAGAGCCCTTGGTGCTTCAAAGAAGTCTCCTTTGCCGCATGGTTGCTGTTTCAACGGTACTGCGCAGGTACGACAGGTGGCGAACAGAAGTGCGGCGTGCCAAGTCTGGGTTTGACATGAGTAGTGGAGTCAAGATGTGCGCATCAGCGAATGGACCCGGAGGAAGGCCGCGCCGATGACTGACCAGCCCGAACCGGAAGACGTCGCCAGCGAGCCGATGATCACCCGCGACCTCCAAGCCCGCCTCGCCGCTGGCGCCCAAACCCTGCGCGACAACCCCGACGCCATCAGCCACGCCCGGCTCGTCGAGCTGGTTGCCGACTGGATCGACGCTGAAGGGCTCATGTGGGAACTCACCGAACGCTACGTGCAGATCCTCAACGGCCTCCAGGTCAACGGCCAGCGCGCATGCAAGGTGTCGCTCGTCGAAACCACCCGGCGGCGGAATCGCCACCCACAGCGAAACCACCCAGCACGCCGAACGCATCATCACCGCCCTCACCGCGCAGGAGCCCACCGCATGACCCGGTATGCCTACGACACCGAGTTCCTTGAGGACGGCCGCACGATCGAGCGGATCCGGGAGAACGACTGGCTGCTGCGCAACATGATGCCGAGCCTGCCGATCACCGGTCGCGCGAGCCTGGACAGGTATATCGCCTACGAGCGCAACATGCTCCCGCGGCCGTCGATCAACTTCGTCAGCGTCGACACGAAAAGCGCGCTGGTGAAGCCGAAGTGGGTGATCGCGAACGAGGTCCGCGAATTCCTGCTCGCAGCACCGGACGTCGAACTGCGGGCCGACTACGCCGCCTACGACCACGTGGCGCTCGCCCAGCTCTGGGGCCGCATGCTTGACCTCCCCGCTGGTGTGCCGATGTTCACCAACGACCTGCAGCAGGCGCCGCGGAACGCGCCGGCCGGGTTCGTGGCCCCGGAGCAGACCGAGGGACAGCACAACGCGCTCACCGACGCCAAGCACGTTCTGCATGTCCTGCATGCACTGAAGGCGCGGTGACCGAGTGACCGCCGAGAGGTTCGCGCCGAAGCGATCGAACGGATCGTGCGCGCGGAATGGGCCGAACACCACCGCGCCGAGGCGAAGCTGGACGGTCGAGCGTGGGAGTCGGAGCGACCTGCGTTCCAACACACCTACCGCCGATGGGCCGCGCGGATGGTCGACGCGCTCGGTGACCTGCTGCCCACGGGTGTCGATGTGCAGTACGGCTGGACAGACCGAGATCCCTCCGGCGTGGTCGTGCATCGCGAACCAGCCCACCGTCGCTACGTCACCGACTGGCAGGAGCTGAACGCATGACCGCCGACACCCCTGACCTGACCGTCGCCGAGTTCGAGCAGATCCGCGAGGCGACGATCCAGCACTCCTACACCTGCGCGATCGACTTGGACTTCGGCCGGCTGGTGGATGTGGTGAACCTCGCCATCGCACGCACCAAGCAGCTCGGGGCGTTGCGTGCCGAGACCCAGCAGAACTACTCGGCGATCCACGCCAAACAGCAGCGCGATGCCGAACGCATCCGCCAGCTGGAAGTCACCCTGTCCGCGGGGGAGTGGGTGTTCAGCACGGCCGACGTCGAAAAGGTGCTCGCCGACGGCCTCTCGTCCATCACGCCGGCGCGCACCAGCGCATGCAAGACGCCATCGCGCGCGCCCGCCGACGTAGGGAGAACCCCGATGCCTGAAATGTCCGTCAAGGACACGGCCATCATGGCCTTGCCCACCGATACCCCCGAGGATCTCGAACGGAAGGCGATCCAGATGCGGGAAGTCCTCACCTCACACGGCGCCCCCCGCACATGATCGAGGAAGGCATCAGGCTCTGGACAGCGATAGCTCTGGACATGCGAGAGAAGAGCTTCCGCACCTTCGGCGAGTGGCACACGTACATGGCGGCCGACCGGTGACCGGCCACGATCCTGACTCTCTGGGAGGCAGCATGAGCATGTCCCGTCGCGTACGCGCGTCGAAACCCACCACGAATGGGTCGTCCCGCTGTACGCCGGCCGCGTCGCGGTCGGTGACATCCTCGAAGCCGTCGCGTTCGCCCGCAGCGGATACGCCGCGCACCACGGCAGCATCCCCACCTCCGACGACTGGGCGCACGTCACCCACGAGGACGACCGGCTGGTCGTCTTCTTCACCACCAGCGAGGTCAAATGACCACCCGAACCCGCACCGCCGCCGCGGTACTCGCTCTCACCGTGCTCGCCGGCGCAGGAGCAACCGCCTGCAACCGGCCGACGCGCTGGTGCGAACTCGACCGCGGTGACGTGCTCGTCGCCGACTCCTACTGCGATGCCGGGCTGCCCGGCTTCGAGTGGGAACCCGACCACGACAAGCCCAAGCACAAGAAGAAGCCGAACAAGGCGAAGGCGAGCCACTGATGGGCTGGGCAGTCGGATAGGACGCCAACTGGCGGCGCGACATCGGATACGGCGTGTCTGCAACCTGCGACCAGACCGGTTGCGGCGCCGAAATCCACCGCGGCCTCGCCTACGTGTGCGGTGGCGAACCGTACAGCGGGAAACAGGCTGCGGGCTCTACATCTGCGCCAACCACCTAGCCTTCCTGCTCGACGGCGAGGACGACGCGCTCCACATCGACGGCGAGCAGCGCTGCGACCGGTGCCTGAGCGACGAGGAACCCTTCACCCCGACGCCGGACCGGCCGGAGTGGATCACACACAAACTGACCGACCCGAGCTGGCAGCGGTGGCGCGACGAACACCCCGACGAAGTGCGGAAGCTCACCGCTACCTAAATGGTGATGACGGAAGCACCCTATTCGCGCGGGAACAGCAGGTTCGAGACCCATCCTGGACGCCGCCGCAGCTCCGCCGATGCACGCAACGCTTGCTCCGCCGTCACCGGAGCGGCGGCAGCGAAGCCCGGAATTCGCACGACGCCACGCGCGATGCGCGCCTGCATATCCTCGATCTTCTTCGTGTCACGACCTGCGTCATAGAGAATCGAGCACAGATCGTCGAACGGGTCTGGCGGGGTTTGCCTGTCCCGAATGATGATCCGACACCACCGCATAGATTTCGATGTCGCCATCGGCAACAGGTCGACTCGCTCGATGTCACCGATCGGGACACTGACCGGTGACTGCTTGGCCTTCCACCGCGGATGGTGGTCGAAATGCTCGAACACCAGGTGGGTAGGTGTCCACGTCAACGACTTCACGATGGCAACCTACCCCCGCCGTCGGGTCTTTGCGTCAGCGTGTCCGTCGGATGTCCAGAACCCTTCACGGCGTTTGACCACGGGAAACGTAATGATCTCCCCCTGATCATTAAGGACACGGGACAGTCTATGTCGTATCGTCGTGGCCTGCTCTGACCCGCTAATCGGCAGGAACACACTCAGATCGATCCATCGTGAAGCGGCCACTGCATAGTGAACGTTGGCTGGCACCCGGAAAATGCAGCTGACCCGGACGATGTCAGGGGCGCACACGATCAGTCCGATGCCACGGTCAGTTGCGCCGTAGGGGTTGAACTGCGTGCTGCTTTCGAAACCCGATGAGGTCATGAACCTCGTGCCCGAGATGTCGAGCTCGTCTCCTTCGGAGGTGGTTAGAGTCAGTCGCTGCCGATAGGCCGGAAAGAACGTATGGGTACCTGGTGTCGTGTCGATGAGGAGTGATGCGTTGAAGTCGAGTGCCGACGGGGGCTCGGGCACGGTGGCTTCCATCTCGGCGTACAGGCGACACTCCGCCCGTATGACGTCGAGCTGTGGAACGGACGCGTGATACCGCAGAGCCGACAGTAGTTCGGCACGCGTAGCGGTACGGTTGGTCGTCCCCTCGCGCCACGGGATAGCCGCGGTCGCCCACCGATATCCACTATGCGGATTATTCGGGTCTCGAGGCGCCTTGGGCAGTTTTACGAGGTATGGCGCTTGGTCGGTCTCGAACTGCAAGGCCATCACCGATCCGTGGTCGGTGACGACGCGAAGCGTTTTCATCGACGGTGCCACGCCGTACGCGAAGTCGCCCTGCATCTGCTGCCACCAGCTTGCGGGGTCGGTGTCGTCCAAAGGGATGATCTTGTGGGAACCTTCGCAGAGCCCGATGATCCACAGGATCGGTTGACCGCCAGCGGCGTTCGCCATACCTGCTAGCTGGCCTGCCTTGTCCAGCTTCGGCCATTCACGCTTCGCCTCGACGGTGTCGTCTTCGACCTTGCCGCCGGCGATGACATGGTTGACGATCTCGTTCACTCGGATCTCGAGCTGGACCTTGTTCACGAACATCCAAGGTACTGAGCCAGCCGAGAGTCAGCGAGGGTTTTGACGGCGGATGGGTCCCCCGATCGCCTGCGCTGAGTGTGTCGGCGGTCCTGCAACGAACCCGCACTGTGCGACGATGCACCCCAGGAAACAGGGGGCTACCAGTGATTTCGTGACGCTCCCTAACCATCTGGAGGGAACACGTTGAAGACCCGACATCTCATCACGGCCGCGCTTGCCGCGACCGTGCTCACCCTGACCGGCTGCTCATCCGACGAGCCGGAGAAGACAACCGCCCCATTCGTGCCCCTGTCCACCACAGCCGCGGCCCCGGCGGTGTCGACCAGCGTCGCGAAGACCCCTGGCGTGTACGCGCCCACCGACACCGGCGTCAGCAAGAGCACCGGCGTCGAGGTGACGATCCTGTCCGTCGAGGACGTGGTGTCGAAGTACGGGCCGGTGACCGTGTTCACATTCCAGCTGTACAACGGTGGGGACAAGGTGATGGAGGACTACAACTGGCCCACACCGAAACTTGTGTACGGTCCACCCGGATCCCCGGCCGAGCAGGTGTTCTCGGGGTCGGAGGGGTATGGGGACGGTATGACCGGCGCGCTTCCGCCCGGCATGCGCCAGACGGTGAAGCACGCGTTCAAGGTCACCAAGTCGGAGCTCAACCCGGCCGTGCTTACTCTCGGTTCGGTGATCTGGCAGGGCGACTGGACCGCCTTCCACCGCTGACCCTGGCGACAGCCAGAAGCCCCCACCCTCTACAAGGTGGGGGCTTCACTGTGAACACCAGGCCCGGCCGCCTGGACGGGAACCCGCCGACTGTGGGTCGCCCCGGCTGTGGACCGGTCGGTACCGGCGTTCGCAGCTGGCAGCTAGCCGCGGCCGGCCGTGCGGCTCCACTACCGACAGCGACGGCCGCTACTACATGCTGCCGATGCTCGACGCCTGGACCGACGTCTTCGCAGCGCCGGGCAAACGCACCACCGGCACCGGGCCCCAGGACTACGTGCTCGTCGGTCCCGGATACGACGGCAACCTGCCCGACGGCATCCCTGTCATCCATGCTCCGACGCCGCACGTTTGGATCATCGCCCGACCACAGACCAACGGCCCCGCCGACTACGCCGCGGTCAACGCGTTCCAGGACGGTCTACAGATCACCACGCTCGGCAAGCGCGCCCCGTTTGAACCCGACCCCACCGTCGACACCAGCGTCGAGCCACTGCATGTGGTCGACGGCCTGTCCGCGGTCGACTTCTTCACCCGGGCGAGCGCGGCTCTGGCTGTCAAGCCCCCACACAGTACCGACTACTCGCAGCTGTACCGGCTCGCACTGCTGGGCATCGCCCCCGGGGGCAAATTCGATGCGGGCGCGTTCGACGCCGAGGCGATGGCTCAGATCGAGGCCGGTGTCGAGGACGCTCAGGCTGCGATCACCCGTGCTCCGCGCACTCTGCTGTCGCCGGTCGATGGCTGGGTAACTCTGCCCACGGGAGTCTACGGCAACGACTATCTCGTTCGCGCGGCGATTGCCAAGGCCGGGCTCGGCGCCAACCCACCCGAGGACGCCATCTACTCGCTGATGCCGACGGTGCGGCGCCCGTCGGCGAGGCCGACTACACCATCCACTTCGACGCGGACACGCTCCCACCCGTCGACGCCTTCTGGTCGATCACCATGTACGGCGCCGAAGGGTTCCAGAGTCCCAACGAACTGGACCGCTTCGCCATCGGCGACCGCGACGACCTCCGCTACGGCGCTGACGGCTCCCTGGATATCCACATCTCCCACACCAACCCCGGACCCGACCACGAATCCAACTGGCTTCCAGCCCCTTTGGGACCGCTCGGCATCACGCTGCGCCTCTACGCTCCCCATTTCGCCGCACTCGACCGCTCCTGGACGCCACCACCGGTACACCGGGTCCGGTGATCACACGTGCATGACCCCAGCACATTCCGTGGCGGAACAGTCTCCGGGAGGTGCTCGACAGACCAACAGGTCAGGACCCAGTCTTGTCCTTCCTGGACCCAGTCCCGAACCCAGCGGTGAACGCGGGGCCACAGGACGCGAACCCGGGGGAGCCCACGTCCGACCACGCTTACCCGGCGCGACGAGGAACGATCAAGCCGCGCCGGAGTTGTGGCCCGTGTAGTTGGTCTACCTGGGCATGAGCTGATGAAACACCGCGAATGCGGCGCGGCATTCCTTCCCTGCTGTGTCGCGGTCCTATTCTGCGGACGACCAGAGGTTTCCTTCGAGGTGAGGTAGGCGCTCATGGCAGCTGGCAAGTTCGAGATCTTCACTGATGCGGCAGGCAAGGCGCGGTGGCGGCTCAAGGCTGGCAACGGGGAAACGATTGCGGCCAGCCAGGCGTATGAGTCCAAGGACGGGGCGAAGAAGGGCATCGCTTCGGTGCAGAACAGCGCGCCGGGTGCGGAGATCGTCGATCTCACCACCAAGTAGCGGGGTGCTGTGCTGCTGACGGCCGGTCACGGGCCGATATCGTTGAGAGGGGTATCCAGGCGGGGTCGGGCGTCGAATACGGGGTGACCTGGGATTCGGGCGAACCTCAGGTCGCCGGAGCTCCCAGGGTTGTCGGGTAGGCCAGCCGCCTCACCTTTGACAACCCTGGGAGCGTCGAGAGGGCTGGAATGTGCCCGGCTCACGCCGGCCGGCCCGCTGTGGGGAAGAACAGGTGGGCGGGGGCAGGTCCGCAATCGGTTTCCGTGCGGCTCACAGCCCTGCCGCCGCCCACCGCCCCACGTCCGACGAGCCGTGGGGCGGTGGTGGGCCGGGCGTGGTCAGTGGGCCGAGCCGGAACGAGGCAGGCCTCACCAGACCTCGTGGTAGACCGGCGGGATTGCAGGCTTCGCTGTGGTAGCAGTGGCCAGTTGGGCACACAGGGCGGGGCTAGCTTGGCTACGCGGACGGACCCGGAGAAGGGACCCTTTCGGCGGTGATGAGCTGCACACGGTGTGGTGGTATCCAGTCTGTGAACCCGACGCGGAAGGACGCGTGCTGGCCGGATCTGTCCCGGGCGTGGATGAGATCTTGCAGGGGCCGGCCGTATTCGACGCGTATGGGGCCGGACCAAAGCCGCTGGAATTCGGGGATGGCGATCAGCTGGCGCAGCAGCCGATTGGTGTGCGGGGAGTCGCGGAAACGGCCAGCTGAGGCGCGCAGGCAGGCGACGGTGTGGGCGCGTTCGTGTTCGATGTCGAGCAGGATCTCTTCGGCGGCTTGGCTGAACTGCCATAGTGCCAGCGACTGTAGTTCGTCTATGCCAGAGAGGGTTTCGTGGAAGACCCTATTTGCGAACAGTACGTTCCATAGTGGGTCGACGTAGGCGCCGAGGATGCCGCGACGATCCAGGTGGTCGAGTTGTTCGCGCAGGATCGGATCGGCCTGGATTCGTGCGCGTACGTTGCTGTCGGCGTCGAGGTGTTCTGCTGGGGAGCTGAGTTCGCGTAGGTGGCGGGTCAGGTCCTCGTCGGCGTCGTAGGCGGTGACGAGGTGTTCGATCATTTGCTCGGTCGGGCGGTGGCCGTTCTCGAGGCGGGCAAGATGGGCGCGGCTGATGGCGGCGACATCGTCACGCGTGAGTCCCAAGTCGTCGCGAATTCGCCTAACGGTGTCGGCGAAATTGGGCACGATTGCCCAATTGTTGCGGCGCGAAGTTTTCCGGTTTTCGATCCGCTTGCTACGGGTTTTCGATCGCTTTGTCATGTCTCCCCCGAGATGATGTGTCTCATGTCACAAAGATTGAATGTTTGATGCGAAGAAGGCCCCCCTAATTCGCCATTCTTCCTACCAGAGGCCCTTTGGGGCTGCAACTCAGATGGGTTGCCGGGGGCTGTGATTGGTGCGGGGCCGCCCATCGTCGATCGCGGTTCCGTGACCTGTATCACGAAATTTCCCCCCACTCGAAAATTTCCTCATGACTCATAAAATGAGTCATTTTTCCAACTGCCGCTGCATCGGTCCCATTTTCGGATGACTCATCGTCGGGGGTCTCATTTTTGGAGTCATTGCGGCCCTGGCGGAATGGCGGATTTCGGGGTTTTGATGGTGGCGGAAACAGTTCCGTCGAGAAAGGCAAATCCGTGGATCCGTTCGTGGTTATCAGCTACCTCAACGCCGGCCTAGCCCTGGTGTCCAACGTGCTCTCGCTGGCCGGGCAGGCCGCGCATCTGGCGCTGACCCTGCTCTGAGCTGCCAAGACGTCCATGCTCGCCGTCGGCTCGGGCACCACGCCCGGTCGGCGGCCCGGACCGGACGCCAGGTCGAACCGAATTCACGCCCCGTGTCGGGCGAATCACCAACCCCGCGCTGCACCCTTGCACAGAAAGGGCTCCTTCAGCCATGCCCGAGAATGCTTCTGCCACACCCCAGTCGGGAGGCGGCCGCCACCACAAACGGCTACCGCGCCACGGCAACCTGATCCTGGCGGGCGCGCTGCCCCTCGCGATCGTCTGTGCCGCTGCACACGCTCACGCCGTCGATCCGCTTACCGCGGTCGCTGATCAAGGGGGCGTGACAAGCCCCGCCCAGCCGGGCTCGGAAACCCCCGCTCCCGCCGCCCCGACCGAACCCGTTCCGGAGCCGGAACCGGCTGCGCCGCAGTACTACTCTCAGCCGCAGGAGGTGCGCACTGCGCCGTCGCGTCCGGCGCCGAAGGCCGACGAGCCGGTGGAGCCGGTGCGGATCGAGGAGCTGCATCTGCCCGAGCCGGTGGAGCCGGTCGCGCCGATCGTGCCCGAGGAAGGCACGATCCGGATCGGGCAGTGGGAGACCCCGAGCCCGGACTGGTTGCCGGTCGAGGTCCGCGACACCATCAACAACACCGCCGCCGGAGCCGAAGCCCAGATCGCCACCGCCCTGGACTCGGTCGGAATCCCGGCTGGACGTTCGGACCGGGTCAGCGGCGCGGCCCTGGCCGGAGCCGGCATCGGCGCCGCCGCCGGCGCGGCCGCCCTCGGTGCCCCGGCCGCCGCGGTCGGTGGGACGGTCGGCGGGCTGATCGGTGGCACGGTCGGTGGGATCGCTGGTGCCGCACTGGGCATCGTGATCCCGGTCCCGATCATCGGCGAAGCCACCAGCGGCGTCGCCGGCACCGCCCTCGGCGCCGCCGCCGGCGCCGCGGCGGGCGCTGCGATCACCGGCGTCCCGGCCGCGGCCGTCGGCGGTGTCGTCGGCGGCACGATCGGCGCCGGGTTCGGTGCGGGCGTCGGAGTCGGACAGTGACCGCTACCGCACGCACCCCCGCAGGGCTCGCCGCCATCGTGCTGGGTGCGGCAGCGATCACCGCCGCCGCACCCATCGGCCCGGCCGCCGCGGTACCGCTCGACGGTTGCCCGGCCCTCTACATCCTGGGGGTGCAGGGCACCGGCCAGTCCTCACCGACCGCCGACCCCCTCGCCGACACCGGTGTCGTCGGATCCCTGATCGGCCCCGTCGTCTCGGCGGCGCCGAGTTTGGTGCAGCGTGCCTATGTCGGTTACAACGCCGGGTTCGGTGGCATCGTGCCCGGCGGCGGAGCCGACCCCTACGTCGACTCGGTAGCCGGTGCCCGCACCGCCTTGGACGCGGCGGCGACCCAGGTCGCGGATGCCTGCCCGGGCACGCTGCTGGCTGCGGTCGGCTATTCCCAGGGTGCGCAGGCGGTCGCGGACTTCGCCCGCACTGTCGGTGCGGGCAATGGTCCGGTTCCGGCCGAGCGTGTGGCGGGGGTGGCGTTGTATGCCAACCCCGACCGCGACGTGCTGGAGCCGGTGTTCCCGGGCCGTCCTGGCCAGACCGTCCCCGACCCCGCGCCCGGTACCTCGGGTGCGGCGGTCGCAGGCGTGCAGATCCTCGCGGCACCGGCCGGTGGGGCGGGGATCGCGACGACCTCCGAGGGGTATGGGGCGCTCACCGGGCGGGTGGCCGACATCTGCAGTGACGGCGACCTGGCCTGCTCGGCGCCACCGACCGCCACCTTGCTGCGGTTGGCAGCCCAGGTCTTCGCTCACGCCGACCTCACGAACCCCGTCGCCGCGGTCGCCACCCTCGGCGCGACCCTGGCTGAAGCGCTCGGTGACACCTGGAAGACCGTCGTCCTCAACGACTTCCAAGTCGTGGGTACTCAGGTGGCCTACGCGCCGCAGATGAGTCTGGGCGAGCGCCTGGTCGAGGCCGCCGACCCCCGCTCGGCCACCGTCGACGCGGGCGCGGCCGATGCCCAATGGGGCGAGATCACCGCAGCGGTCGCGGCAGCACCGTGGCAGGTGCCCGGCCTGCTGGCCGCTCTCGGGGGAGCGTGGGGGCAGTTGGTGGCCGAGAACGCCGAGCTGGTTGACCCGGCGGTGTGGTTGCGCTTCGCGGACACTGTCGGCCGGCACAACGGATACGCGTTGACCGGGCAGCTCGCGTCGGGTACGGCGTGGATGATCGCGCTGGCCCGTGATGCGGCGGGGGACGGGTCATGACCGGTGCCGTCGATGACTTCTACGCCAACACTCCTGTCAGTTCGGGGCGCGCGCCGGGAGTCATTCTTCGTTCGCGGGGTGTCACGGTGACGCATCCCGCTGGTGTGGGGCGTGCCCAGCAGATCGTCTACACGACCACCGCTGGGACCGGATTTCCAGTCGCGGCGTCGGGGATCGTGCTCGACCCCCGCACCCCCTCCAATAACGGCCGTTCCCGGCGCGAGGTGGTGGTCTTCTGCCCCACCTTCCACGGCCTGGGTGGCGCGTGCGCGCCGTCGCAGCTGCTCGTCGCGGGTGTCGAGCCGGACGCTGCGAGCATCGCCGCGGCGCTGGCGATGGGCTGGACGGTCGCGGTCCCCGACGGAATCGGGCTCGGACTCATCGGCGCCGCACCGCACCATTTCCTGGCCGCGAAGTCCGGCGCGCACGCCGCACTCGACCTCGCCCGCGCCCTCACCACATTGAATACCGCCGGGCGGCAGTCGAACCCGGTTGCGGTGTGGGGCTACGGCGACGGCGGCAGGATCGCTGCCGCAGCAGGCGAGCAGCACCCCACCTACGCGCCGGAGGTGGATCTGCGGGCGGTCGCCGCTGGTGCGGTCGTCACCGATCCCGGCGCGCTGATCCCCAGCATCGACGGTGGCCCGTTCGCCGGGTTCGCCTTCGCCGGCATGGTCGGTTTGGGGCGGGCGTATGCGCATCTGCCGATAGATCACCTGCTCACCGACGACGGGGTGCGCGCTATCACCGCCGCCTGCACGGCAGATGCTGCCACTCTGCTGGTCGACTACGGGTCACCGTTGGGGCGCTGGTGTGAACGGCCGGATCCGTGGCTCGACCCGATCTGGCGTCACGTCCTGGCCAGCGAGGTGCTGCCACAGCAGACCCCGATCGTGCCAGTCCATCTCTACCACGGACTCCTCGACGCACTGGTACCGATCGAAGCCACACGGGCGTTGTTCGCCGACTACAGCGCCCGCGGGGTGCAAGTGAGCTGGTCGCAGTACGACGCCACCCACCTCGCCACCGCCGACCTGGGCACCAGCGACGTCTTCACCGCGATCCGTAACGGGTTCACCGACTCCCCATCCACATCCTGACCAGCTCCCGCACGCCCGCAGCTGCCCCACAGAAAGGAACGAGCACATGACCTGCAGCACTCTCGAGACGAAAAGCTCACGCCACGGCGCGCGTTGGACAGCCGGTGCGGTGATCGCGGCTCTGACGATCACGGTGGTGACCGGGCCCGTGGCAGCCGAACCGGCGCCGTCGACCTCGCCTTCTCGCAGCGGTTCGACCACGACGACGGTGGCACAGGCTTGCCCCGCGCTGTTCGTGATCGGGGTGCAGAGCAGCGGGGAGGGCGCCACCACGACCGGTGGCGATGCCGGGGACACGGGCATGCTCGGGCAGGCCTTCGCCCGCGTGGCGGCGGCGAGCGCGGGTTCGGTGCAACGCACCTACATCGTCTACGGCACCGAAACCGACAGCAGCTCGTCGACCTACGGGGCGGCGGTGTCGGCGGCGGCGGAGCGGATCGAGCAGAGCGCGGTCGAGGCCATCGGCCGCTGTCCTGCGGTGCGGGTCGCGGTCGCCGGCTACGCCCAGGGAGCGGCGGCTGCCGCGTCGTGGGCCGAACGAGTCGGTGCCGGCGGCTCGGCGGTCCCCGCGGACAGTGTCGCCGGGGTCGCGCTGGTAGCCAACCCCGCTCGCCGCGCCGCGGCCACGGTCCTGCCCGGGACAGACTCGGCAATCCCGGCGGCCGCGCCGGGCACCGACGGGACCAACGTGCGCTCGATCGTGTTGTCCAACACGGGGTTGTCCGGGGCGGGCATCGCCGCTGCCGCGACGCCGGTCAGCTACGGCACATTGATGGGCCGGGTCGCGGATCTGTGCGTGGCCGGGGACGCGACCTGTGATGTGCAGGCCGGCAGTCCGCTGCTGACCGCGGTGGCCAACATCGCCGGCCAGGCCGACGGCAAGGACCCGGTCACCGCGATCGGAGTGGTCGCCGAAGCGTTGGCTTCGACGGTATTCACGACCGCGGTCGGCGTGGTCAGCGACGACCTCTCCGGCGGCAGCCTCGATCAGCTGTCCTATGACCCGAGCAAGACCCTGGGGCAGCGGATCGCCGAAGCCTCCTCGCCCACCGCGACAACCGCCACGAGCAGCGACGCGCTCTCGGCGCTGTTCAAGATCGGGGCGATCGGGTTGAACTCGGTGATCACGGTCGCGCAGAAGGTGTTCACCGCCTCCACGATCACCGAACTGGCCACCGTCGGACTCACCAACCCGGCCGCGGCCGTGGCGGCGCTGGCGGTGAAAGTCGGTGAGGCGGTAGTGGATCTGGTTCCGCCTCAGACCATCAGCACCTGGGTGAGTTCGGCGTTCGAGGCCATCACCTCCACGATCACCGACACCAGCGACCTGTACACGACCTCGGGCACCGCGCAATACTCCGACAACGTCGGCCGCCGCTCCAGTTACACCAGCACCTCCGCGACCAGCTCCGGGACGAGCCCGATGACCGCGGTCGCGGACTGGTTCACCGCCCTGGCCAAAGACCTCACCCACCTCCCCCCGACCAGCCCGGCGTCGACGACAGCGCCGAGAGCTACACCATCGACGCCCACCGCCTCGGTCGCACCGTCCGCGACAACCACGTCCGCCGCGCCGTCGGCGACCACTATCGCGCCGGTGGCGACGAGTTCGTCGCCGGTCCACGCGGTGACCACGACACCGCGTCCCTGAACCCCTTCGGGGTGCGCTGCAGCACCAGCGGGGTCGTACCCGACTCACCCCGCCGGTTTCTTCCACCCGGTGGGCAGCGCCCCCGAAGGGCCCTACCCGACAGCCGATCCCGAGAACGGAGGTGACCATCTATGACGAACGAACCAGCCCACCACGGCGCTGCCTGGCTCGACAACCGTGCTGACATCGAGACCTCGTCGGTCGTCCTGCCGGCTCGGGCATCGGCCGCCGCACCCGCACAGGGTTCCGCATGGCTCGACACCTCCGACATCGAGCCCACACCACCACCCCGGCCGCGCCGACTCAGTGTCGCCCGTTGGGCTGCGGCTGCGGGCTTGGCGGTCACCGCAGCCGCGCTGGCGGGCGCGGTGATCAGTAACGCGCTGACCGCGCGCGAACCCGCGCGATCACTGCCACCGGTCACCGTGCCCTCGACACCGGTGTCGTCCTCGCCGGCACACACCGGCAGCAAAGCCTGCCAGGCGTTAACCGGTGACGTCGTCGGTGACGGTCCCGGAGACACCGTGACGATGGTGGGGGCGATCCTGCGGTTCGAGCACGCCTACTACGTGCGCCGCGATCCCGACCTCGCCCTCGCGGCGACCGCGCCGGAAGCGGGACTCCACCGCGACGCTCTCGCCGCGGCGATCACCGCGCTGCCGGCCGGGACGACGCACTGTGTCGCGGTGACCGTGCGCACCGAGGCCTTGGCCGAGGTGCATCTGGCCGAACAGCACCCCGACGGTCGCCGCATGGACTACCTGCAACTGATCAACGTCGCACCCGGCCCGTCGGGGCTGGTCATCGTCAACATCCAGAAGCGGGGCGGCTGATGAGCCTCTCTGCAGCCCAGGACCTTCCACACCGAGATCGGCACGGACAGCGGGACCCGTTGACAGTGGCGGTCCCGGTCGGCGACCGCGCGGCCGGGGTACGGGCAGACGCCCTGCCCGTCACCGGCGAGCACCCGCCATTGTTCGCGGTCCTGGGCGCACACGGCGGCGCCGGAGCCTCGACCCTGGCCGCGTGGTGGGCGCCCGCTGCCGACAGCGGCCGCACCTGGCCCGCGTCCCCCGAGACCACCCAATTGGTGGTGATCGTGGCACGGCTGTGTCTGCCTGGGTTGGTCGCGTGTCTGGACCGGTTGCACGAATGGCATGCCGAGGTCACCCCCGAGGGGGTGCAGGTGCTCGGTGTGGTGCTGATCCCGGCGCGGCCGGGCCGGGTGCCGCGGTCGGTGCGCCGCTACTGCGCCAACGTCACCGAGATGGCGCCCGTGGTGTGGGAGATCGGCTGGCACGACGGGCTTCTCGAGACCGAGCCCGAACACCTCGCCAGTTCCCGCCCGTTCGACCCGCCACCACCGCGACGGGCGGACCTGCATTCGGCGGTGCCGCCCGATGTGCACCGCGTCGGGGCGGCGGTGATCGACCGCGTCCGCCACCTCCATCACTCGAGATCCGCGTCCCCTGCTCCGGAGGTTCGATGAGTACCCTGTCCACCCTCGGCGAGGGCCTGGCCGTCCTGGCCGAAGAAATCAAAGTCATCCCCACCCGACCACCGGGCGCGGAGAAGCTGACCAATCTCGTCGGCTACCTGTCGTGGCTGGTCATCTTGGCCGGGGTCGCCGCCCTGATCTATGCCGGCGGCAAGTTCGGGTGGGAACGCTGGCACGGCGGTGCCGTCGAATCCCCCAAGATCGTGGCCGCGGCCCTCATCGGCGGGATCATCGCCACCACCGCCGGCACCATCATGAACGCCGCCGTGTCCGGAGGCGCCTGATGCCCGCCTTCGAATCTCAGCCTGGCTTTCGTCTCGGTGAACACGACGCCGAGCAGGTCCTGACCGGCAACGGCGGTCATCGACTCCGCCTCACCTGCCTCGGCCCGAGCCAGGCTCCAGCGATAGTGGTCTATCTCCACGGCCCGCTCTCCGGGCCGGCCCGATTCGCGGCGGTGGCGCAGCAGGTGCAGGCGCAGTCGGAGGGCCGCGTCAGCCAGCTCGCCTACCTCCAGCGCGGCCATCACCCCGAGGCCACCGAGGGCGCGGCCATGACGTCGATACTCGATGACCTGGACCTCGTGCTGGGACATGCCACCGGAGAGGTGGTGCTGGTTGTGCAGTCGCTGGCGGCGATCGTGCTGCAGGAATGGCTGTACCGCCATCGCGGCGACCACACCCTGGCCGCCGCCGCGATCGTCGCCCTCTCACCGGTCACCGCCCTGCCCGACCCAACCGGCAGCCTCGACCCCGACCCCATCCACGCGGTGCGGCAGGCAGGGGAGGTCTTCATCGCTCAGCTCTCGTCGGAGTTCGGCACCGACGAAGCGTGGCTGCGCGACAGGTTCGAACCCGCCCGCCGGCTACTGCGCTCTTACCGCCGCCAGCCCGCGGACTTGGCTGTCGTCGAAGACATGCTGCGTGCCACCCCCACCTGGGTGCTGTCGGGGCGATGGGACCCCATCGCGGGCCTCGGCGAGGTGAGCGAGTTCAGCGAACGTATCTGGGCAGAACACGACACCATGCCCACCGCAGGCCACGACCTGGCCAACCATCACCGCAGCGAGGTCGCCGACACCATCACCCAAGCGATCCAGATCGTGCACGAGTCCGCCCGCTACAGGATCCGCTGATGCTGGCCAAACAGCTACCCGCGCAGGTCCTTTCGCCGCTGGTGCAACTCGTGGGCTGGCTGGCGTGGCTGGTGCTGCTGCTGTGTATCGCCCGCACGATCTGGGTCAGCGGACAACTCGCGATCCGCATGTACCGAGACGAGGCCGTCGAAGGCCTCATCGCCGCCCTGTGCGCTGCGGTCCTGCTCGGATCGGCCAGCGCTCTGGCTGTCGCCCTACTCCCCACCTGACCGAAGGATCCACGATGCCTGCCACGAAATGGCTGCTGCCACTACTGCTGGTGAGCGTGGTCGGCTGCGGCCACGACACCAACCCCACCATCCCTGACCCCCCGGCCTCTACCACCGCGCCCCTGGTCCCCTCGGGGTTGTCGTGGCGGAGCTGGCAGGGCGTCGAACTGCCCTACACCAAGCAAGGCCCGGCCCACGCCGACGGTGCGGTCGCCTCGGGGTTCGACCGGTCACCGGCCGGTGCCGCGTTGGCCGCGATCCATGCCTCGGTCCGCATGGCGCTCGCCCCGGACGGGCAATGGCCGCAGGTCGGACAACACATGCTGGCCCCCGGCCTGGCCCGGGACGCTTGGGCGACCGCGCGAGCGCAGGTCTCCATCACCGGCCCCGCCGGCGACGACGCACCCTCCATCCTCGGCTACTCCCTCGCCGAGTATTCCGAGGCGCAGGCGCGGGTGCAGATCTATGCCGGCTATCGCGACCAGTCCCTGACCTGCCACAACACCACCGTCATCTGGCACGGCAACGACTGGCGCCTGACCCTGTCCAACCCCGGCGACACCGCGATCACCGCCGTCACCACGACACCGCCCGACTTGGTCGCCCTGACCCACCCCTGAGGACACACCGTGCGCTCCTACCGACTCCTCACCATCCTGCTCGCCCTGCTCGCCGTCGTCGTGACCGCCACGTTCGTTGCCATCACCCACACCGACACCGACTCCAGTTCCCGGGGTAGAACATCCCCGTCGCCGGCTCCGAGCTCGGGTCTGTCCGCCACGTCCTCGGCGGTGCCGACCAGCCGTCCGCCGACGGTGGACCTGTACGGCAACCGACTCGAGGTCCCCGCCACCGACGCCGGGACAGCACGCCCACAGGCCGGGACACCGATCGATCCCGGCCGCCCGGACTATCTCTGCGCTGCACCCGAAGGACTGCAGTGGCAACGGATCTGGAATGGCGCCGCGGTCCCGGTCTCGACCGGCGACGGACCCGCCCGGGTGCAGGACGGCATCGCCTCAGGCTTCGCGCGTACACCGCAGGGGGCGGTGCTGGCTGGTCTCGATGCTTTCGGGCGGGCGCTGTCGGCCCCGGAGGGTGTGTGGCAGCAGGTAGTGCGTCAGCGCTACTACATCGGCGACCCCGCCGACGCGCTGGTCGCGCGTTTCCAACGTTCCCGCGCGAACACCCCCGATGCCGCCCGCTATGTCGTGGTCCCCGACGGTGTCCGCGTCCAGGCCGGCTACGACCCGGACATGGCAGTCGTCGAGATCGCCTCCCGTTCCGGCAGTGGATACGCGGTGTCGGCGTGGCCGATGGCATGGATCGACGGCGACTGGCGGGTGCGAGTGCCCGACGACCTCGAGTCGCTGTGGCGCCCCAACACCTTCACCGCGGCGAGCCTGACCGGATTCGGCACCTGGAAGCCACGCCCATGACCACCCTGCACACCCAACTCCCCGAATCAGTGTGTGACCTGCCACTACCCACGGCAGCGGCCTGCAAGGCAGCGGCCGACACCGCCTCCAAAGCAGCCGACAGCGCCATCGAGAACTTGGCTGACCTGCTGATCAACGGATTCACCCGACTTCTGCGGGTCGTGACGGTGTGGTGGACGAACTTACCTTCACCGGATCTGTTGTCCACGAGAGGCGGTAGCGGTAGCGCGCTGGCAGCAGTACGGGACTACACCAGCGAACTGCAGGCACTGTTCCTCACCACCGGGATCGTGTTGGCCGCCGCGCGTCTGGCCTTGGCCAAACGCGGCGCGGCCGCGGGGGAGGCGCAGGAAGCGTTTCTCATGCTCGCCCGCGCGGTGATCGCCGCCTCGCTGCTGGGCACGGTGATCGCGGTCGCAACCAGTACCGGCGACGCCTTCGCCGAATGGGTCCTCTACGATGCCGCTGGCGCCGACCTGACCGCCACCGTGCAAAGGATGAGCGACTTCGACGCCTCCGGCGGCGCGGGCCTCGGCGCCGGAGTCTTGATCGTGATCGGGTTGCTCGGCGTGATCAGTTCCCTGATCCAGCTGGCGATGCTCGTCGTCCGCCAAGCCCTGCTCATCCTGGTCGTGGCCGTCATCCCGATCGTCGCCGCCGCCTCAGGAACCACCGCGGGCGGGCAGGCCTACAAGAAACTGTTGTCGTGGGCGTTGGCGTTCGTTCTGTGGAAGCCGGTCGGCGCGCTGGTCTACGCGGTGGCGTTCACCGTCGCCGGCCGCGCTGACAAGGACGACACCCACACGTTCCTGCTCGGCCTGATCCTGCTGTTGATGACCGTGGTCGTCCTGCCCGCCTTGATCCGGCTCGTCGCCCCCGCAGTTGCCACGCTCGGCGGCGGTGGCGGAGCGAGCGCGGTGCTGGCCGGGGCTGCCGTGGGGACCGCGATGTCAGCGGCAGGAAACCGCTCCCAAGCCCGCCCGATGAGCGAAACCGACAGTGGCAGCGCCACCTCGGGCGCCAGCAGCAGCGGGAGTGGCAGTGGAGGCGGTTCTGGATCGCAAGAGGCCGGCGGCCGGGTGATGGCTGCGCTGCCGTCTGGTTCTGGAGGCAGCTCCGCCGGTGGTGGCGGATCCGGTGGCTCTGGTGGAGGTGGTGGTGTTCGGACCGGTGGCGGTACCGGGCAGGGAGCCAGTGCCGGTCAGGCAGCGGGGTCGGGCGGTGCCAGCGGTATGAGTGGTGCCGCGGCGGCAGGTCCCGCCGGTGCGGCGGTGATCGCGGCCCATGCCGGTGCTGCCGCGCTGCAGCAGGCCGCTTCGCTGGCCGGTCAGGCGTTGCCGCCCGAATCGGCGGCGACCGACATGGACATGCCGGGTCCGGGGGAGGTGCGGCGATGAGCACCCCTCGCATGTACGGGCGCTGGGAGAAACCTCGCAGTGCAGGATTTTTCGGCCTCACCTGGGGCGTCTCGCTGCTCGGGTTGGGGCTGATCGTGACAGTGATGGTCGGGTTCATGATCACCCGGTCACTGCCGGTCGCTGGGACACTGCTGGGGGCCGCGGCGCTGGTGTTCACCCCGTTGGCGATCACGCGAGGCGGGCGGACCGGCTGGGAGCTGGTGTTGCTGCGGGCACAGTTCGCGATAGCGAGATCCCGTGGCGAACTCACCTACCGCTCTGGGCGGTTCTCCCGTCTCCCCGGCATTGCGAAACTGCCAGGGCTGTTGGCTGATTCGCGTCTGACCGAGTACGAGACCCCCGGTGGGCATCGGTTCGCGATGCTGCACATTCGCCGCACCGACCACTACACCGTGATCCTGCGCGTGATCCCGCGCGGGAAGGAACTGGTCGACCAAGCCCAGATCGACGCCTGGGTCGACGGCTACGGCCATTTCCTGGCCGCACAGTCCCGCGGCGGGGAAGTGGTCGCGGTGACCGCGGTACTGGACACAGTCGTCGAGACCCGGCTCAAACAAGCCCGAGAGGTCGCGCGCCTGGTCCGTCCCGAGGCTCCTGATTTCGCGGCCCGGGTGATGCGCGAAGCCGCCGCCGACAGCGGCGGGGTCGGGGTGCGGATCGAAGCCCGGATCTCGATCACCTTCCGGGCGATCGGGCGGGGCCGGATCCGTCGTAATCAGGCCGAGCAGGCCCGCGAGATCGGACAGCGACTGCAGTCGGTGCTGTCCCAGCTCGCCCGCGCCGGCTTGCCCGCGACCCCGATGCAGGCGTGGGAACTGCTCGGGCTGGTCCGCTCCCGCTACGACCTCGCCTCCCAGCGTGACGTGGAAGCCGCCGGTACGGCGATCACGCAGTCGCAGTCCTGGGATTCGGTGGGCCCGATCTCGCATCTGGATCGTTGGGATCACTACGTCCATGACGGAGCCCGCTCGATCACCTGGGAAATGGACAGCGCCCCCCGCGGGGCGGTCATGGAAACCGTCCTCGAGGAACTGCTGCGGCCCCGTCCGGACGTGCCGCGGAAACGCGTGGCGATCGTGTACCGCCTGCACTCGGCCGCTGAGGCCACCTCGCTGGTCGATTCGGATTTCCGGGACGCGGTCGCCGCGGAGCAGACCGAGCGTGGGATCGCTTCGGCGTCGGCGCGGATCCGGGTCGGCAACACGCAAGCCGCCCGCCAGGAACAAGCCCGCGGTGCCGGCCTCACGAGGTTCGGGGTGCTGGTGACAGTGAGTGATCACCTCGACGGTGACCTGCCCGGCATCGAAGCCTCGGTGAAAGGCATGGCTGCGGCCAGCCGGTTGTCGGTGCGGCGCTGCTACGGCTACCAGGCCGCTGCGTTCGCGGCCTCGCTGGGTATCGGGTTGGTCCTGCCCGAGCACGCGTCGATCTCGAAGCGAGTCTCAGCATGACCCGCCGCGAACCCCGGACTGAACTGGTTGGCGGGATCCGGGTCTTGACCAGCCGCCGTCGTGCCGAGTTCGAAGCCGCCGCGCAAACTGGTGGATGGCGGGGTTGGCTGGCCCGGACGGCACTGTCTAGCGACGACCACCGGCGGGCTACTGCCGCCCGCCGTGAAGATGGCGGCCGTTCTGACGGGTTCGCCCTGGACCCGCCTCTGGTCACCGACCGCGGTTACGCCGGTCTCGGTGGAGGTCGCGCGGCGGTGGTGCCGCGGACGCCGGAGTGGCGGGCTACCACGGTGCAGGTGGCCGGTCTGTGGCCGTTCTGTGTGGGCGCGACGGCTCCTACCGCGGGTGTGCCGGTGGGCTCGCATTACATCACTGGCGCGCCGGTGCATTTCGATCCGATGAGCTGGTTCCGGAGCGGGTTCATCACCGCCCCCATCGCGTTCGTGCTCGCGCTCAACGGTTTCGGCAAGTCGTCGCTGATCCGGCGGATTGTGGTGGGTGCGGTGGCGGCGGGGGAGACGGTGCTGTGCATGGGTGACACCAAGCCTGACTATCGCGACCTCGTCGAAGAGCTCGGTGGTCAGGTGGTCGATGTCGGGTACGGGCACGGCACCATCAACCCCCTCGACGTCGGCGCCCTCGGCTCGGTCCTGGACCGGCTCACCGACCCCGACCAGCGCCGTCAGGTCGCGGCCCGGATCGAGGCCGGACAGGTCAACATCGTCGCCGGACTCATCGAACTCGTCCGCGGGTCCCGCGTCGCGGACTACGAAGAAGTCCTCCTGGCGGCGGGCCTTCGCGAGCTCTACAGCAGCAGTGGTGGTTTCAGCCACCATCAGCCACCGCTGCTGCGAGATCTCCTGGCGGTGATCTCCACCGGCGCCGACCGGTTGCGCGAGTTCGCCGAGGAAGACGACGAGGCCACCTACCGGGCGTCGACCAAACCCCTGCGCCGGTCGTTGCGGGCGTTGGTGGAGGGCCCGTTCGGCGCGATCTTCAACGGCGCCACCAGCACCCGCCTCAACCTGGACGCCTCGGCGGTGTGTGTCGATATCTCCCGGATCCCCGAGGGCGACACGAAGCTGCTCGCGGCGGTGCTGATGGTGTGCTGGTCCGCTGGTTTCGGCGCGGTCGCCGCCGCCCACGCCCTCGCTGATGCCGGACTCGCGCGCAAACGCACGTTCGAGGTCGTCATGGACGAGATCTGGCGTGTGCTCGGGGTGGGGGAGTTCATGGTCGACCGGGTCGATGCCCTCACCCGCCTCAACCGGGGCCTCGCGACGGGGCTGATCATGTGCTCACACACGATCAAAGACCTCGCCGCCTTCGATTCGACTGCCGCGCAGACCAAAGCGCTCGGCTTCTTCGAACGGGCGCGGGCGAAGATCATCGGCCCGGTCGGGCCCGAGGAAGCCACCCGGATCGCGGCCGTAGCGGGCATGACCTCGACCGAGAAACTCCTCGTCACCTCCTGGGCCGCCCCGCGCCCGCCCACCGACGACGACCTCACCACCGGCCGCCGCGAAACCCCGCCCGGAACAGGCTGTTTCCTACTCAAGACCGGCGAAGCCGCCGAGCCGGGGATTCCGTTCCGGGTGCATTTCACCCCGTCAGAGCGGGCGGCGGATGTGCACAACACCAACAAACGCTTCGACTTCGACGAACCGCTGCAGCGGGGTGAGCGGTGATGGAGTCCGAGGCTATGCCCGCCGGCCTGGTGTGGACGATCCTGGGGATGCCGCTGGTCGTGCTGCTGATCTTGATTCTGGTCGCCCTCGGCAGCGAAACCCCGAAAGACTGCACGACGGGCACCGGCCACAGCGCCGGCGTCAACGGTGAGGCCGGGGTGAGCGTGGCGGGCCTGTCGGAGGCGCAGCTCGCGTTGGCCCGCAACGGTGTGGTCATCGGCAAGCAGCGCGGCATGCCCGAATCAGTGATCTTGGCCGAGCTCGCCGCGCAGGCCACTGAGTCCAGCTTCCGCAACCTCGCCAACTCGAACGTGCCGGCGAGTCTGGGCTACGCCAATGACGGGGTCGGCTCCAACTACGACAGCGTGGGCCCGCATCAGATCCGGGTCAGCGTCCACAGCGATCTCGCGCTGGCCGACCTGATGGATCCGGTGTTCCAGATCAACTGGTTCTACGACAAGGCCGAAGCCATCCCCGGCGCGGAGACGACGGCGCCGGCCGATCTGGCGCAGGCCATCGAGCGCTCCTCGCCGAACGCCTACGCCAGCCAACTCGACCTGGCCGCGCGCCTGTATGACGAATTCTCTGGTATCGACACGGGCGCATCGGCTTTCGCCGCAGGACGTTTCGGTGGGTGCGGTTCTGGGGGATCGGGTGCTCCGTTGACCGCTGCGGAACCCAGTGGGTTCGGGCGGGAGGTGATCGCGGCCGCCCACCGGTGGCTGGGCACCGACTACGTCTGGGGCGGCGGCGACGCCGACGGGCCCACCATGGGCGGATTCGACTGCAGCGGCCTGACGTTGTATGCGGTGTATCAGGCCTCAGGTGGGCAGATCCGGCTTGCGCACTACACCCAAGCCCAACAGGACGACTCCCGCGCCCAAGTCGTGCCGTTCGCGGACCGACAGCCCGGCGACCTCATCTACTTCACCTCGCCCGGTGACGCGGATTCTCACCACGTCGGGGTGTACTACGGGCGGGACGAGCAGGGCCGGGACCTGCTTTTGCATGCTCCGCAGACCGGGCAGACGGTCACGATCACCCCACTCTCCGCGTGGGACGGCGAGCGCATGGATGTACGCCGGTTTGGGCAGACCGCCGCCATCGGTGACACATCCGGTGCGCCGGGAGCACGTTCATGAGCGGGCGGGACACTCCGGCGGTCGAGGCCGGGTACATCGACCCCGAGAGTCTCGTCGACCGCTACCGGCTGGTGTTGATGGCGATGACCAGCACCGAGGAGCTGGACCGGTTCGCCATCGGTCATGGCATCGACACCCACTACCTGGCGGGGCGTTTCATCACCGCGGTGCGGGAACAGGCCGGGATCGACTACGAGCAGTTGCTGGGTGTGGAAGCCGCGCGTGCCGGGGTGGATTCGGTGCTGGCCGACCGTGCGAGGGTCGGCCCCCACTTTCATCTCTGCTCCGCGGCCACCACTGACCTGTTCACCGTCTGCACCGGTGACGGCCGGCCGGTCTGGCGTGAACGTTTCACCGCTGACGAGCTCGCCCTCGGCGCGGTGTCGACGGTCGCTGCGATGAAAGCCATCGGGCTGGCCGGCCGGTGCCTCGGGGAGTGGGGTGCCCGTGCCGGGACCCTGCGCCTGCACCTGGCCTGCAACCACGGCATCGACTGGGCACGTCTGCATCGCCATGCCGGCGGCCTGTCCCTCGTGGTTCATATCGCCACCGTCCCGGTCGACAATCCCGCCGCCCAACAGTGCCTGCACCGCGAACCGGTGTCGCCGCGCTACCTCGACCTGTCCGATCTCTTCGACCCCGGAGCTCTGCCATGACCTCACCGCGTGTTCTGTTCGCCATCTTGCTCGCCGGTGTGGCGGGGTGCAGTGCTCACGATCGACCGCTGATCACGCCGACGTGTGGGGCAGAACCGTTCCCGCCGCCACACGCGCAGATCCCGCCGTGCTCGGCGGTCGATGTCCTGCACGGAGCTGTGCGCACTCTCTACCGGCTCGACCCCGCCGGCGGTCTCGACCCGCGGGTCGTTTTCGAGGCGGCTCGTCCGTTGATGAGCGGGCAGTTCGCGGTGACGGCGGGACCGGGGGTGTCGATGTGGTCGCCGATCACGGTCACCGAATGGCAGACCTGGGTCGACGACCACCTCACTGTGACCTCGGATGTGAAGGTCACCGCTGATGATCACCCGGCCGATACCGCCACCAGCACCGCCCGGGTCCTGGCTGTGCACCTCACCCCGAAGGGCGGGCGTCGGTGGAGTTCGCGGTCTATGCCCGCGTGACCCGTGCTGGCGCGGCACGGGGGTGGCTGTTGGCTGATGTGAAGGTGCTGTCGTGACCGGCGGGGACCCGGTCGAGGAGGGCGGGCAGCAGGTTCGGCAGGGTTTCATCCAGGCGTTGCAGACCGCGCAGATGACCGCCGGGCTGATGCGTGGCCGCGGCGGCGAATCCCGGTCACAAGCGGAGTCCGAGCAACGCCAAGCCCACGCCGAGGCCAAAGAGCAACGCTCCCGGCTCGAGCATCAGGTCCGGGTCCTCGATACCGCGGCCGCCGCAGAGGAACGCGCCACCCTCCACGCCGCGAAACTGCGCGAAGTCGAAGCACGCATCGCCAACGCGCAAGCAGTCACCGAGGCCGAGGTCGCGCACAAGGCCCGCCAGAACGAACGCGCGGAGAAAGACTTCCAGCGCCGCGAGCACGCCGGCGCTCAGGAAGCCGGCCAGTCAGCCGAGTTCCACCGGGCACGGATCGCTGGCTACACCAACCGCGAGGCCCGTGAGTCCGCCTTGCACGACCTCGATGTCGAGAACAAGAGGTTGCGGATCGAGATCCTGCGCCGCAACGCCGGTTTCACCGAAACACTCGCCAATGAACAGGGTCCGACCGCAGCACGGACCGCTGCCTCTACCGCAGCGTTCGCTGCCGCCGACGCCACCGCTGAGGAATCGGCCACCCACGCTGGTGACGCTGACGCATTCCGGGACCGCTACACCGCCGACACCGGCCACACCCCACCCACCAGCACCGAGCTGGGCGACCAGCCCGGCGATCTGCAGGCTCCGAGCGGGGAGCTCGTCCGGATCACCGAGGGCCTCACCCGTGAGGCGGTAGTGCGGGGCGAGCTGCTGGAACTTGGCGCCGATTCGATCCTCGACATCACTGAAGATCCCCCATCCGGAGGCACGGTGATCGACGCGGCCGTCGACGCCACCGGAGTCAGCGATATCGACCCCACCGCACCAGACCCGGTTATCGAGGACGGCGTGGATCCGGTCGCGGGCGCGGGGTGGCCGCGGGAGCGGGGCGCGGGTGGGGAGGTCGCGCGGTGACCGGGTTCGGGGGTGGGTGAGGTGTTCGATCCGACCCCGATCCAGGCGAGGTTGTTGCAGGCGGTGCAGAATCTGGCCGCTGACAACTGGCGCGAAGCCCACCGCAACGGCGGCGACGGTGAACTCTCCACGGCGAGCCGAGCCCACATCGACCTGGGTGACCGCGCCCGCCGCCAGCTCGAGCAGGTCGCCACCGCAGTGGGAGTGCCGGCTCCGGTGTTGGCCTACCACCGCGCGGTCGGTGAGCGCGGACAACGCTACCGCCCCGGCCAAGCGCTGCTCAGCAGTGACCGGCCCTCGCGCGAAGACCTTCTCGCCGGCTACCAGCAGCTGGTGCATGAATTGCAGGACCGCGCCGGCGACGGCGCGGCGGCCGCATCACAGAACCTGCTGGATCGCAGCGTCTTCGCCGCCTACCGGCAGTCGCTCGGCGCGGCCTGGCAACGTGTCGGCGCCATCGGTCACGTGCTGGACCTGAACGAAGCCGAACGCGCCGCAGTGTGGACGCGCGGCGACGCCAGCTGGCTGACCGCGGTCGCGGAGCAGACCGCGGTTGCCGACCGGAAGGCGTTGCTTGCGCGGGTGATCCTCACTGCTGCGGAGGAACCGTCGGTGGCGCTGATGCCGCTGGCGGTCTTGAACCAAGCGGGTGTCACTGCCGCCGATATCGCCGCGCAGATGCCGATGGGACCTGACGAGATGGTTGAGCGCCTAGCGACCGCCCTCCGCGCGAAGGGTCTTGCGCCTGGGACCGGTATTGACGCCGCGATCGCGGCGACCGGGATCGACACCCACACCGGCCCCGAACCCGGTGATCCCGCACCCGACTCCCGGACCACCGACGCCAGCCCAGGTCCCGAGATCGGTCCTGGCCTGTGAAAACCGCTACCCGAGAGCCCTGTTGCTGAGGTGAAGGAGTAATTCAGGTGAGTCATCCACCATCGAGAGCCACTGAGCTGCCGTCGTGGCAGGTGCAGTTGCTGCAGCGGATCCACAACGTCAGCTACGAGCATTGGCGGGTGCTGCAGAATCCACCGGCCTGGACCCGCGGATCCGGTGACATCCAGTTACAGAACTGGCAGGCAGGGCCGGCCGCGCGCGAGGCGGAGCGAACCGGGCTGGAATTGCATGCCCGCGCGATCGGTGTACCGGAGCTGATGATCACCGAAGTCCGTGAGGCCGGTGGGCGTGGACTGCGGTGGGGCGACACCCCCGAGACTGCGCAGTTGTCGTTGTTGGAGCCGGGCGGGAACTACACCCGCACCGCGTTCCTGGACCAGATCTCCCGTGACGTGTGGCGCCTCGAGCACATGGCCCTGGTCCAAGCGGAGTACCTGCACCGCGAGCACTTGGGCCGGGTGCCTGACGCCGAGGCCGCGATGCGTCAGTTGCATTCGAATATGGCAGCGGTCTGGAGCCGCGCCGCCGCCACCGCCGCGGTCACCGACCTCACCGCCGAAGACCGCACTCAGCTGTGGGGCAGAGACGCGGCATCGTGGGAGCGGATCGCACGCCTGACCGCAGCAAGCTACAGCGACGCCGAGTTGCAGACCCGGTTGCACGAGTTCGCGTGGAAGGGTGTCGAGGCCGGCGCCAACCAGGACATCCGGAACCTGGCTGTGCGGGGGCTGGTGGGCGGTCCCCCCGAGCCGAGCAGATGGCCGACGCCGCCGAGGCAGCCTTGTCGGCGGTGTTGATCGCCGACGGGCACAGGCAGCGCTACGACCACGGCATCGGCGCCGCCGTCGAAGCCACGAACACCGGGGTCGCGGCGGGCTGGGAACCCGACGCCGAGCCGCACGCGCGGCCTCCCGACCCCGGGCCAGGCGCTGGCCGGGACGCGGGGGTGTGGTGATGACCGAGCCGACGGTCCCGCCCGGGCCGGCGCAGCGGCAAGGCAACGCGTTGCGCAGAGTGCAGATGCTCGCAGCCGAGCAACGCGAGATCGAGCGGGCCGGGCCCGAGATGTTCCTCGACGGCGGCGGCGCGGACCCGCCGGTGGTGGTGTGGCAGCAGCGCCTGAACCATCTCGAGGCCGAACGCGTCGCGGCCGAGCGGGCGGCGTTGCTGGCAGGGGCGGACCCGAACTGGATCGAAGACGCCCGCGAACTCGGCTACCGCACCGCCAGCGCCACCGATCGGGCCGCGGTGCGCCAGCACCCCCACCGCGCCACCGGTGCCCAGGAGTTCTTCCTGGACATGCTCGAGGTGGATTTGTGGCATCTCGAGCGGATGGCCGCGATGGACGCCGCCCGCACCGACCGCCTCGCCAGCGGGCGATGGAGCTTCACCGACGACCCCGTCACGCAACGGCAGTTCTACGCCAACATGCACCTACGCCAGCAACGCTTGACCGTCCTGGCCGCGGCGGCAGGAGTGAACCAGGCTGAGGGACAGGCGTTGTGGGGGGCGAGCGTGGAAGGGATCCGCCGCGTCCACACCGTGGCCATGGCCGCCCTCGACGACAGTGACCTGGCACGCGAGTGGAACACCTACGCTGCCACCGACCCCGGCCTGCGAGTGCCGCCCTATGTGCCCTCCGACCCTGACACTGGTGCCCCGACCTCTCCGCAGCAGGCCACGCCGCCGAGTGTGCGGGACATGCTGGTCACCGCGCGCAGTGCCCTGCATGCGGAGTTCGTCGAGACCGCCCTCGACCGCGCGGCCACCACCGGCGAAGCCGCCGCGATCGCCGGCAGCGTCGACGCAGCCTTGGGACCACGCCCGGAAACGACCTGGGAATCCGACCCCGAAGCCCAGATCGAGGCGTTCCCGTTTCGGGAATGGGGGTTCGGCATCGACCCCTGACACCGCCGTTCTCTCGTTTCGCGTTCTGTCGGCGTGACGGCCACGGGTACTGGCCGCAACGACCGAACCACACCACCGGGACATCTGCCCTTCTCACACCAGGAGAAGCGATGCCCTTTCCCCACCCCATTCCCGACCCCTGCTCCACCGCAGCGGCTTTCCCCGTTCGAGCAGGCGCGCGATGAGCTGGTTGCATCAAGGCACCCGCTCGTGCCATCCGGAGCATTACACCGACGCTGCCGATCGTGCCGAGGCCGTACTGCGCGCCGACTTCGCGTCCCGCCACTTCCTTCTCGAGATCGCCCCGTATGCCGCCGACGCGGCGGGGCAGATGGACTTTCTCACCCGCGCGCACGAGATCGAGCGCCGCTGGGCCGATCACCCCGCCCAGCAGACGCGCCAGCTGTGGGGGGAGCTGAACCTACTGCGCAACCAGTGGATGTCAGACCCCGCCACCCTCCAGTCCCGGTTCGGGCACCTGCAACGCTCCCGCGCCGCCGGCGTCGAGTCGGTCGATGATCTCGCCGACCGCAATTGGCGGCAGATGGCCGAGCTGACCGGCACCGTCGAACCTGTCAACACCGCCTCCGAACAAGACGCCGCCGCGTTCCGCGCGCAAGGCCGCCACCTCGTCCTCATCCGCAGTACCGACACCAGTACCGAAGCAAACGCGGCGGCGCGGCCAGGTGCGGCCGACCGGGCCCTCGGTGGCCGTGCCGCTGAGGAACTCGACATGGCGCGCATCGGTGACCTCATCGACTTCACCCACGACCTCGCCACCGAACCGACCGACCCCGCACCAGCACCGGAACCAGCCCCGCCTATTACCTTGGATGCGTTGATCCCCGCCGCGCAACGCGAGGCGGTAGTCGTCGCGGATCTGAGCGCCACCCAAGAGCAGGTGCTGCGCCAGGTCGCGCCGGTCCGGGCGTTGCAGGACCTCTACGCCGAGCATCTGCGCCTGTCGGAGACCTTCGACCGCACCCACGAAGGCGGCCAAGCCCTCATCGACCGCCTCGAAGGCGTCCTGACCGCCGCCCGCACCGCCCGCCAACAAGCCGTCACCGCCGGGGTCAGCCCGGCCGACATCGACGCCGCCTACCGAGCCGGACTAGAAGGCCAGTACTGGTCCCAGCAGCCCGGCGTCCCCCACCTGGCCCTCGTCGAGCAACTCGTCACCCAACGCGACCACGCCCACGCCCAACTCGACCAGCTCCGCGCCGGCCTAGGGCACGAGCCTGGCGCCGTGCTGGCGCTGGCAGTCGGGGCCGAACACTCCACCCCCTCCACCGAGCCCGCTGCCGCCTCCGGCAGCGGCGGGGTCATCTCCAGCGCCGTCGAGGCTGCACTCCCAGACCTCAAGGCCACCGAACACGCCGCCTGGATGTCACCCGAGGTCACCGGCGTCATCGAATTCCGGCCGGATCCGGCCGCCGAACCACACCTGTGAAGGAAACCGAACATGTTCTCTTCTCGCGAAGCCCGGCGCCGCACCACCGGCGGTCTGGGCGAGGAAACCTCGCTGCTGCTCGTTGTTCTCGCGATCATCGCGGTCGTCGTCGCCCTGTGGGCGGCTCTGAAGCTCGGCAGCGCGATGGTCGGGCAGCCGATGACGTGGAACCCGTTTACCGGCCTGCTCGCGGTGATCGCGGGCGACCGGTACTGGCCTTGGCCCTCGACCCTTATCGCGATCGGAGTCCTCGCGGTCGGAGGCGGGACCGTGGTGTGGGCGTACCCGAAGCTTGTCACCGATCGTGAGATCGACGCCGCCGCAAGGACCATGCAGCGCCCGAGCAAGATCCGCATGGCCCGGGTCGCCGACAACCTGCGTGAGAACCAGCGCCTGCTCAAAGACGCCCCCGAAGCCGCCCGCTTGAACCCCGGCCCGTTGCTGGGGCGCACGGTGATCGGTGATGTCGCCTTGCATGTGCCGGCGGAGATGAGCGTGGTCGCCACCGCAGGCCAGCGCACCGGCAAGACCGTTGCCTGGGCTGTACCCGCCGTGCTGACCGCCTGGGGACCGTGTCTGGCGACCAGTAACAAACCCGACCTCTACCGTGCCACCGTGCTCGGTCGCGAAGGCGCCGGGCGGGTGTGGCTGTCGGATCTGCAGGCCGTGACCGGGCACCGCGAAAGTGGGTTCTGGGTGAACCTGCTCGACCAGATCACCACCCTGGCCGCCGGCCGCAAGCTGGCGGGCTTCTTCGTGTCGGGGGAGTCGGGATCGGCGAGCCAGGCCGCGAATGCCAAATCCGACAGCTACTTCGACGGCGGCGCCAAAGAACTGCTCGCGCTGCACCTGTTCGCTGCCGCGTGCGTGGGTGGGGACCTGCATCATGTGGCCGAGTGGCTGGGCCGCGACCAGGACCCCACACCCGCGCTGATCCTGCGCCACTACGGGCAGCTACGCCCCGCAGCCAGGATCCTGGAAGCCCAAGCCCTCTACGCACGCCAGCGCGACGGCCTCTACGACATGGCCCGCCGCTTCCTCAACACGTTGTCCGACGAGAGCTACGCGGCGCTGGTCACCCCACCGCGACGCAAGACCATCCGTGCATTCGAAACCTCCACAGCCCACCGCACTTTCGGTGTAGCCGTCGAGGTGGATGTGGCGTCGGCGGCGTCGCATGACCTGCCGGAGTTCAATCCGTCCGAGTTCGTGACCTCGACCGACACGTTGTATGCGCTGTCGCAGGCCGGGCCGGACGGGGCGACGCCGCTGACCGCAGCACTGGTCGGGCAGGTGCTCGAAGCCGGGCTCGCCGCGGCTCGGGCCCGGGTCGATGGGCGTCTGGCGGTGCCGCTGCTGTGCGTGCTCGACGAGGCCGCCAACTGCGCCCGCATCGCCGAACTACCCTCTTACTACACCTACGCCGCCGGCGCCGGGATCATCCTGTTCACGATCCTGCAGGTCGTGGAACAAGGCGAGGACCTGTGGGGGGCGAACGGGTTGAAGATCATGCGCGCCCAAAGCATCGAGGTCTACGGCGGCTCGATCGCGGCCACCGACTACCTCGCCCACTGGACCGCGATGACCGGCCAGCACGACGTCGCCGACCGCTCCCGCAGCTACGGCGGCCAAGGCGCCCAGCGCACCCTGTCCTGGCGCGCCGAAGACATCCTCGACGCCGCCAAACTCGCCGCCCTGCCCAAAGACCGCGCCCTCATCCGACTCCCCGGCCACGGCCCGGTCGTGGTCCGCAAGATCCCCTGGACCGACACCGACCTCGCACCCACCATCCGGGCTTCGAACGCGGCGTTCGAGGACACACCCAGCTTGCTCGCGAAATCCAACGATGACCACGGCGACGCGTCAGTGCGGTCATGACGACCCCGACCAGCGCCGCGGCCGGGTCCGGGAAGGGCAGGCAGGTGCCGCCACAGTTCACCGGTTTCGTGCCGTTCGTGCAGCAGTGGCTGCTGCCCACCATCAGCGTCCGCCTGGCCGAGGCTAACCGGGAACAGACCTACACCTGGTGCGTGCAGTGGTGGGCCCATCGTCCAGTCGCGGTCCGGTTCGCCCATTTGCACACCGCGTTCGAAGCGATGCGGCGTTCCAAGACCGGCTCCAGCCTGACCAGCCTGCTGCTCACCCACCTCGACCCTCACCTGCACACCATCCTCGACGCCGCCAACGGACCCCTGCACCGCTGCACCCGCGCCCACCACCAACCCACCCCCTCACTGTCGATGGACCCGATCCCGGAGGGCTGGTTCGACATCAAACCCGCCGCCGAGCGCGCACCGCAGCGCCAGTTCACGCATTTCAGCCTGTTCGTGCAGGACTGGCTGCTGCCGGTGATCGCGGTGCGGATCGCGGCCAACAACCGCGAAGGCCAATACACGTGGTGCCGGCAATGGTGGCGCCACCAAGGCATGTGCATACGGATGGCCGGGCTACACGCCTGCTTCGAAGCCGCCGTCACCGCCGAGGACAAGATGGCCATGTCGGGGTTGTTCACCCGATACATCGACCCGACCATGCGCTACCTGCTCGACGCCGCCAACGGGCCCCTGCACCGATGCACCCCCGAACTCCACATCGACGCCCCCGGCCTGCCCTGGGCGCCGGTCCCCGCCAACTGGTTCAACCTGCCCGGCGAAACCATCCCACCCGCACTGCTCGGGTTCGGATCCGACTTCCGAGCCCTGTCCGGGGACCTGCCATGAGCAAACCGACACCGCAGCAGCGCAAAGTGCTCTCGGCGTTGCAGAACCAGGCCGCGTCCCTGCACACCATGCTCACCCGCCAAGCCGACCACGGCGGCACCCCCTCGACCGCGTGGCACCGCAGCTACGACAACCGCGCCGCCCAACACCACGCCCTGGCCACAGCCGCACTCGCCGGCGGCATACCCATGGAATGGATCGACCACGTCCGCGAACGCGGCCAGAAAGGCATGCGATGGCGCGCCGGCGCGTTCCTGCGACCCGCCGAACCCGTGGATCGTGACGCGCTGCTGCACCGACTCGACGGCGAGGCATGTGTCCTGGCCGTCGGTATCGGTGTGCACGCCCACTACCGCCACCGCGACCCCGTCCGCGCCGCCTCCGAAATCGGCACCACCCACGCCATCGAACGCAACCAGCGGCTGGCCACTCAACGAATCGCCCTTGTGGACGGCCTTTTGCAACTCGATCCCGCCGAGGCCGAGAAGCTGTGGGGAGGAACCCGCCTCCTCGACATCGCAGCCACCGCCACCGCAGACCTGCCCGTCACCGACCTGCGGGAACGCTGGCACGAAATGGCTAACTCCGACACCAGCCTCGTCCGCCGAGAGGCTACCGCTCTCGCCGATGCCGGGATCACGCCCGTCACCGGTGTCCCTGACGCTGAGCAGCTGGCCGACCTGGTCGTCGACCATGCCCTGAGCCACCGGAACCTCGGGGCCGCCATCGACGATGCGATCGCCGCCGCCCTGCCACCAAACTTCGCCACCCTCGAACACCAACCAGAGCAGACCGTTCTGCCGCAGATCCGTCAGCACGACCTCGACACGAGCACGGGACTATGACCCGGCCGCCGCCAGTCCACATCGTCGCCGACCTACCTGGCACGCAGGCCGAGCTGCTGGCCGTCGTGCACGGGCTTGCCCGCCGCGTCGCGCTCGCCCGCCGCGAGACCGGCTACTCCACGCAGCTCGAAGCGCTTGAGCGGGAACGCAGCGTCGCCGAGATCGTCGCCACCTCCCACGGTGTTCCCGCGCTGTGGGTGACTCAGGCGCGCGATGCAGGCACCGCAGAGAAGGACTGGCGACCAGACACCGTCCTGCGCCAGCTACCTCGCCGGGCCAGCACACGCCGCTCGGCCCAGCGGGTCTACCGACACCGCACGCCTGGCCGACATGGCCGCCACCGCTGCCGTGCGCCAACACCTCCTCGCCCAGTCTGGCTACCCCGGCCGCCCGGACCCGGTCGCCGACGAACAACTGCACCGCAACATGAACGCACTCCGCACCCGGATCACCACGACCGCAGAAGCGATCGGCATGAAACCCGCCCAGTTCCGGCGCGCCACAACAATCACCGACGCTGATCTCGCGCAACGAGTCCAAGCACTCTCGGTCCAGAACCCCGACGATGTCGAGGTTCGCTGGCGCGACTACACCAGCCCTCACATCGCAGCCAGCGTCCGCAGCTCCCTCGCCAACCTTCGGCGCACCGCCAACGCTTCCTGTCGGTTGCCCGAGCCCACGCCGTTTGACCCCGCCACTCTCCTGCGCCGTGCCCAGGAAGCCTTGGCGTTGCTTTCGCCGACCTCTGGCACTGCTCCTGGCGCGGAGATCGAGCACGCTGTTGTCGCGGCACTGCCCGAGCCCTTCCTGCACCAGGAAACCGAGGGTGCAGTGCTCAATCAATCTCTTGACGACCTGCTCGCAGCCCCTTCCAATGGGCATGATCTTGTGGCCGATCTGTAGCGCGGCGTTTCGCCTACGCCGGGGATCGCATTCACCATCGATCGAAGCCCGCCGCCAGCGAGGGCCCCAGGAAGGTCCTGCCTAGTTAGGACTTCAGACCTGCGCGGTTGCCGCTGGCTCGACAATCACAGCCCGGCCCTGCCTAACGCCGCGTGGGAGGCGCGATACGAGGGCCGCACCAGCGACCGCAGCGCGACGCCGATCTCCCGCCGGATGCGAACGTGCTCACACCACAGGGAGACCAGCAGAAGCACGAACGATGTACCGCCCGACCGCCTCGGCCCGAAGCGCACATACTAGGAATAGCCGCGGCCGTGATCGATCATCGTGGATGAACCGCGCAGCTGCCGAGGCACGGGGACATCCGCTCGTCAGCAAACAACGTCCGATAAGGAACTGAAATGAGCACGCCGCCCGCAGCCTGGGCTGTACCAGGCACCACCGTATTCGAGCTGCATCGATCAAGCCGCGACTACAGTGTCAAGAAGACCACCCCGACCACCGTCGACCGCATCGAGAGCGACCGCATCGTCCTCGGCGACGGCGCCTGCTACTACCTCAGCGAGGCCACCGATATCGAGCCGGTCACCTACCTGCGCGACGACCCCGCCAACACCGGATGGTACTTCATGCTCGTCGGACCCGACCACCCATCGGCGCCGCGATGACCAGCAACGACCAACCCAACCACACTGGCCAGTCCAGAGCCCCCGCCGCCGAGACCACCGACCGGGGAGACCGCGGCCGGATGGGACCGCCGGCCGTGCAGCCCTGCGGGGGTTGCCCGTACCGCCGCGATGTCCCTAGCGGGGTGTGGGCGGCCGAGGAGTACGCGAAGCTGCGCGCCTACGACAACGACACCGCCGAGCAGCCGGGCAAGCTGTTCCAATGCCACCTCCACGACAGTGATGCCGCCACAGCGCGGCTGTGCGGAGGATGGGTGGGCTGTCACCAACCCCACCTACTCGCCCTGCGCGTGGCCGTGTTCGACGGCCGCATCAGCGCCGAGACCGCGCAAGCGTGCGAGACCTACCGGTCACGGGTGCCGTTGTTTGCCTCCGGCGCCGAAGCCGCCTAGCACGGGATGGCCGAGATCGACAACCCGGGCCCGGCCGCGCAGCGCCTGGCCGCCAAGATCGCCCGCGCCCGCACCGACCTTTCCGAGGCACAGCGGTGACCGACACCGGCACACAGCACACCGGCGGCGATCGGGGCGCGGCCGAGCTCAAGGACAACCTCAACCGCGTCATTCGGCTGAGCGGTGAAACGAGCGTGAGTGGCTGCAGTTCGTGTCGTGGGGATCGCTCACGGGCTACCAGTGCTGCCCGCGCCCGACTCGACTCCCTGGCCGCTCACTCGCTCTGCACCTGGTCGTGACCTGGCTGAGCTCTGGGACACCATCGCCGGGCTACGTCAACGCGATATCCGCCTCGACGACGCCACGGTCGTGGTTGACTCCCTGCCTCTAAGTCGAGCTGCCCGCCACCGGTGCGCCCGCGCCTGCCCGGTCGCCGCGGTACACCGCTTCGCCACCGTGTTCGCCCGAAGCGACCCGCACCCCGGCCACATCTACCTCCACCACACCCTCACCTGAACGCCGCCGAGCCTGTAGTCGGGCTGCTGCCCAAAGGGGTTGATAGCCGCTGCTGACAACCTCGCTCGTCGGCTCGGTACCGAACTCGCCGCACAGCGGCGGTCGGTGCTGTGGCTCGACCCGGCCGTCGACACCGCCCGAAGGACTGCCGGTGCTCGGGCAGGTCGTGACCGAGTTGTTGGTGGTGATCGATAACGCCGAAGCACGAGTGCCCCAGGTGAGTAGGTCGCTGACCGAGCTGGCCAACCTGGGGCGGGGACCGGCCAGCCAAGGTCCTGCTGCTCGGCGCGGCACTCGAATCGCTGTGGGGCGCTGCGGCGGTCAACGCCTGGAACGCCCGGCGAGCCGCGGTCGGCAAATGGATGAGGGAGGCGGGCCCGGAGTGGCGGGCTGACTCGTCGTAGGGAGCGTCCGGATCACGCAGTGGCCGACGTGTTCCTCTACTGCGGAGTGCTCGGGCCACGCTCGGGGGCGGCTGGGACCTCGGTTGGCTCGCCGACGAGACCGTGGGTTGATGTCCACTCGGGGCTTGTCGGCGTTCCTGCATGAGCCATCGACACCGGACGCAGCGACGACCGCGGCTCGACGCCAACGCGGGCAACAGCTTCGGTCGAACCTGCACTACTCACTTCGAGACAGAACCAAAGACTGGAACACCCATCGCGCCAGGGTGACTTTCTCGTGAAAGTGGCCGGACACCCGCATCGATGGCGAGGTTGTGCACGTCGTCTGCTGCACCGTCTTATCACCGACATCCGGACGAAAACCGGGCAGGAGGTGAGCTGTCGACGCTGGTCATGTCGACGGCTCTACCAGCAGAAACGCGCGTAATTGACTGTTGTCGCGTCGCTGAGTAATATCAGCCGCGATCGGGCACAGGTGTGCCCGATGAAGCCCTGGTCTCGGCGGACCGGGGCTTTTTTCGTGTCCAGAAGCCCCCGCACGTGCGGGGGCTTTCTTCGTCTGGAGGTGCCGAGTGTCCATTTCGACGGGGTTGGCAGTCGTGGTCGGTGGCGGGTGGGCAACGATCGCGGTGGTCGTTGGGATCGCGCTGCTACGTGCCCGCAGAGAGGATGTGCCGAAGGTTGTGGAACTCGTGGGAGACGTTGTCGGCCGATGCTTGCGCGTCTCGACGCGACCCGAGCACGCTCGCTTGCGGACCAATGCCAACTCCGAACGGGCAGATCGATGAGCGGCCGTGGTCGTCGTCGTAGCGACGCCCTGAGCAGTCGGGTCGCGAACACCGTGCTGGTTCAGCAAGTCAGCGATGAGCCGTTGCAGGGATGGCTGCGACCAGGAGACGGCGCGGCAGTGCGCCTGCTACTGCAGCCCGAAATCCTCAATGCCATCGAAGAACTCGCGCAGAGCCCCGAAATGGCTCACCTCTGTCACGAGGATCGGTATAAGAGGTCCGCGGTCGAGGTGGTGCGACGGTGCAGTGAGGCATTCGCCAGCGCGGATCCCGAGACGATGGCGGCGGCGCGGGAAGTGCATTACGGCGCTATCCGGGTCACGCGCAACCTCGACCACTACCCCGAATTCAGGAGAAAGATCCTGGCGTACGTGCGTGGCGATGTGGTGGCAGGGGTCCGGTTCTGTGCCAAGTGTGGTTCGGAGCTGTCCCAGAGTGGTCGGGGACGACCGCGGAAATACTGTGGTGAGAAGTGTCGTAAGCAGGTCCACGGTAGGCGACTTCGCAAAGACGGCGCTTAGACAGAGGTCCTGGATCATCACCCCGGACACCGGAACCGCAGATGGTACGTGGCGCACGGACGGTTGCCCGCCCGTCGCGTCCGCCGGTAGAGAAGGGCCCGCTGCCTTGGCGGCGCACCACCGTGGGCCCTTCAACCGGCAGGACACGGACAACACAGGCATCCGCAGGGCAGCTGTGCGCCAGGCCTACGACCTCAAACAGTTGGGCGCCGTTGAGCACCTAGCAGAGGCGGCCGAGGTTGGGCGGCTGGTGTCGAAGGCGGCGGGGCCGTGATGCCATGTGCTGGCCTGTCGAGATGCGCTCTGCGGGTCCTTTGGGGATGGTCTGGCGCCGAGCCGGAAGCGGGAGGTCATGCTGGGCGGATTGCACTGATGCGGTGGCTGCCGTCGGGAAGGGCTGTGGTGGTGAAGGTCATGGTTGCCAGCAGTTCCGGGCCTTTGCTGGGCCATTGATCGCGTATCGGCACCTCGTAGGTGTCGGTGCTGGTCGGGGTGGTGGTGAGGCAGTAGCGGGTGCCGGCCGGGAGGCTGTCGATCCCGGCCTGCAACTGGCTTCGGGTCGACACATCAGCCGAGTCGGTGATGACTGCGTGGTCGGCCTCGGCCACCCGGGACGTAGTAGTCGTAGTCGACCTGGGATTGTAGAGAGGCCGCCGAAACCCTTTCGCGAAGGAAGCGCCTGAACCGACCTGAGACTGCCGCACGCCACCGCGCCCACGACGTCGGCCGCGACCTCGACGACCTCCTCACCGCCCTCGAAGCCCGCATGCGCCGTCAACCACGACATCGGCTCGAACGACACCGAATAGCCCACGAGACGGCTCGACCCGGTGGCCGGGATTGTCGCTGGAGATGAGATGACGTCCGTCCCAACGGGGGAGTGGCGGTGGGTGGGCAGGTCGGTCGAACTTGCCTACGGAACCTGTCAGTCGAGGTCGGTCCATGACCATGAGGCAGCTGGAATGAGTTCATTGGCCGGTTCCGGACCGAAGCGGAACTCTTCCCGCGCACCAGGCACATTGCGCTGTACACCTTGAACGGCCCCGCAGCCGCGCATCGTCTGATCAGCACCGAACTCTGATGCTGCGCGCCGACCTCCCGAAGCTGGTGGAGAAGCCAGGTCACCGCGAGAGGGTGGTTGAGGGGAACACGCTTGGCGGGGTCGCGGTCGAGCAGTGCCTGGGTCTGCTCGTCCGCCCCCGACAGCCTGCAACTCGCGCAGCAGCACGGTCACCTCAGACGGGTTGTCGAGGCAGATGCCGGCGACAGCCTGATTTATTGGCCGCTCGTCGTCCGGCAATATGACTCTCAGTCGAAGCAGCCGGGATCGGGCTTCAAATCGCCAGTCTCGTAGACAACCACCCGAATGCCCCAGAAGGTTCACCGAGATCCGGGACGACTTGCTGCAGGCGCTGGAGGTAGTTGCGCGACAGGCCGTCAAGTCCAGTCAGCCACTTTCTCCCGCAGCGCGAGATCATCTGCGGGAAATCTGGAACATCGTCGGGTGAGGAATTGGGAGCCGGCGGTCACATCAGTCTCAGCGCAACAGCCGCGCCTGGAGGGATCGGCATGCAAGCGGGTCCCGGGGCAGGCCCCATGCCCGGGCATAGCCCAGGTAGGCAGCGTCCTGCGGAGCCGTCGGCCTGCGGCCATCCCGACGACGATCCCAGCGAAGACGATGCGGGTGAACACGAGGGCTTTGGTGGTGGTGGACATCTGGTGTATCCCATTCGCTTGTCTGGGTCGATTGGTGCGGAGGCCGGGAAACTGAGTCCCGGCCTTAGGTTTCAGCCGCTGTGGTCGGTCAAGGACGCCGCAGGAACTCTCCGCCACGGCAGCCCGGCGCGACGTCGGTGATCGAGCCGGATCCGAGTTCGGATGGCCGCGACGGTTCGGGTCCACCTCGAAGCCGAGGCCACAGTCCAGGCGGACGATGCCGGCGGGCCAGTAGTCGGTGTCGGTGGTGACTACGCCCTTGACCCCGCCGACTATCGGGAGGCTGCGGTCGATTTCGGCACACGATCCGGCGATCTTGCAAGCGGTCAGCTCCGAGCCCGGTCCCTCGTAGATTCGCTTCAACCGTTCAACGCGGCTGCGCGTTGCGCACGAGCGTGTGCGGGCCGGGTTCGTACACTGCGCTGGTGAGTTCCGGTGTATCGGCTGAGCATCCTGCTGGTTTCGAGTTCAATTTCAGCTATTGGTTCGACTGCGACTGCGGTCGACGCGTCGAGGTCACGGCCGCCGAGTATGAACAGCAATGCGGCGGGGACGAGGAGTCATACCCTGTGTGTGAGTGCGGGGACAGCATCGACATCTCCGCAGCATGCCCTGCCCTTCGCGACCTCGATGACATCGACTGTCACGATGATCAGGTGGCCCGGCACCTCTGGTACCACACCAGTCCATACCAGGACTGGCCGTCTCCGAGGTATCGGAGTGACATCGCGGCGATGATCAAGCGCTCCTTGCTATCGCCCTCCGAGCACGAGAGCGCAATCGAGGGACGAACCTCGCTGGCCCTTCATCTGGGAACCTATGCCGCAGCAGTCGAGAACATGCTGCGACGCATGCGGGATCAGCCCTCGCCCACAGATCGGTACTGGCTTCATCAGGTCCAGATCCAACTCGGTGCGTCCGATCTGGCGCCAGGAGTCCGTGGCGAATTGAGCACATGGTTCGGAGAGGTGCCGATGACGGCGCTGACTGACCTTGGCGCGCGGGCGGTGCGCTACGTCAACACCCATGAGTCACCCGGGTCGATCTCACTGGCAATCGACGCGACGGTGATCGTGCATGTGCGGACCATCCCGCTCCCGCCCGCGGCGCTGCCCGCCGCCGAGGCAGGCGAGCAGGCCGTGGGGCGAGCCGTCGCTGCACTAGCGGCGGCACAACAGTGCCGACCCGACACCACCGGAATCCCCGAAGACGAGATCTTCGAATCGGAGTTGGACCTCACCATGGCACAGATTCGCGGCCGCATTGTTGACGACGAGGCAATACAACGCGCAAGCAAGGTCGCCTCGCAGTTCGAGGAGTCTCGTAATCAGGAACGTGAGGCCCTGTCGAGCCTGACCGCCGAACTCGCGGAAATTTATCTACCCGACGTCAATCCGCAACTGCGCGCTCGCGTGGACGGTGCCATCGCCGACGGCGACGAACTCCCGCCCGGCGAATATCACCTGCGGTTGCGTGAGCTTGCTGCTCTGATCGCGCAGCCACACGAGGTCATCAGGTACTTCGACAACACTCCCTGGCGGGACACTCGATCCGCCGAACTGCCCTAGATCGTAGGAACCCGAGCCGCTGAGCGGCCTTGATCACCCGAAGCACTGTCACCGCGTTCTGCGGGTAGAGCCGGTGCCCGCCCAGGGTGCGGTCTGGCTCGGCGAGCAGGTGGGCGCTCGGCCGCGAAGGTACACATCGCCCAGCACCCGGCGCGCATCCCGGCGCCGGACGGGGTCTTGGTGGAAGATCGCGATGAAGGCCGCGGCCGTGCGGATCAGCCCGTCTTGGCGGATCCACGTCCACAGCCCGCCCGCGCCGCTGGCGATGGCCCCAGCCAGCACGATTTCGGTCGTGGTCACGATCAGCTCCTCTGCACATGATGAGACAGTGCGGCGGCTGGCTGCCGCAGGCCGTTCGACATCGCGGACGCGCGCGTGGTATGGCACCGCACCAGCGTTCACATCAGTCTCAGCGCAACAGCGGCGCCGGGGGGTATCGGCATGGGCGCATCGGGCGATATCTGCCCGAACTTTCCCTCGACTGTTGTTGGGGCGGTGTACAGTGCGGAGCCGTCGACGGGGACCAGGAAGATGAGGGCCTCGCTGTCGGTGCCCACGACGCGGATGGGAAACGCCTCCGTTCGTCGGAACAGGCCGAGCTTGAGCTGTTGAGTGGTGGCGCCATGGTGTGATGCGGCGGCTGCGAAGTCACGTGCGAAGTCTCGTGCGACCATCGCGTCGAACAGAGGCCCTCGCCACCCCTTGACCGACCAGGAAAGCTCGGCGTCGGCAATGAGCCGGCGCGCTGGGAACTGCATTGTTAGCAGGGAGTAGTTCAGGTACGCGACGGCGCACGCCTGCTCGAAGACTGATTCACCTGGGGGTACCGCCGCCGGCAAGACATACCTGAGCAGTTCGTCTTCGGCCAGGGCTGGGACGCAATCCGGGCACACTCCACGTCCCCTCCAATGGGATGCGGTTGCGTCGGCGGTGAACCCGCCGCCAACCGAGACACCGCGGAACGTCACCTCATGCGCGGGATCCTGATAGGTACAGGTCGGCGTCCCACATCGAACGCAGCGCATGTCGGCTTTGTTGCCGCAGCCGCAGTATTTGGCCACGGTATCGAGCTTATCGGGTCGCTACCGCGACCACCCGTGCACGACCGAACAGCCAAGCGGCGGGTAATCGTCGCGATGTAACAGGGGCTCAGGCCGCGTCGAGAACTCGGGCATGGAGACCTCATCAGTATCGCGAAGGCCATCGCGGCTCCGTCAGGTCGAGCATCCCGATTTGGCCGACACCCTGGTGCACCTCGTCGCCCGCGAACGTACGCCGCACCATTCGGTGCCCGAGGACATTAAGGTGATGAGCCCTGTCGAGCGCCTGGCCGCGATCCTGCGCCAGGGGAGCATCAATCCGTTTCCCACGTTCACAGATCATCCGGCCGTGTGTATGACGGAGTGCTCAGGGGCGGGGCTGGAGTTCCTGATCGGACGGCGTGGCTATCGGCCGGTTGATGTTCGACCCGCAAGCGGTGTTCGCCGCGGGCGGCGGTCCGGTCTGGTATGTCCGCGACGAGGACATGGACGAGCTTGCGACGTCACGGCTGCGTCGGTGGGCGGTCCGGCTGGGCGAGAACTCGGATTGGCTCGAAGAGCGTGAGTGGCGTGTGCCTCGCGACCTCGTGAACGCGTCGGCGCCGTCGATCCCTCTGGCTGATCTTGGGCTCTTCGGCGTCATTGTCGGCGAGCGAAATTGGTGGTGCCCGGTGTCGGCCCGCAGTGTGGATGGAACCGAGCCGCCCTGGAGAGAGCAGTACGACGACGCCCTGCAGGGACCGCAGAAGCACTGGTGGGATCCGGAATCGGAGCAACTGATCTTGCTGTAGCCGCAGGCGCTTTCCAGAACACCAACATCAAACGGCCGTCGCACTGCGTCTGCCTTGAAGCGACTGCGGGGCACGGCAGGAATGCCGTGCCCCGCATCATTTCGACTGCACGAGCGGGTCAGTAGTTGGGAACGTACCCGCGCAGACCTTCGTCGTACGTCCACTTCTGGCCGCTGCCGTCGACATAACTGCTGGGGATCTCACGCCAGCAGTAGCCCGGGTGCGTTGTAGACGACCAGACCCCGCGCCCCTTCCCATCCTTTCGCCACTGGAACTGAAGGCACCCTCCGTCGTGAACTGCCTGGTTTGCGGCAGACTCGATCCCGTCAAGCGTCCCCTGGTCCTTCTGGACGCCTGCAGCGATCAAAGGGCTGAGGGTTTCAGCAACTCGGGCAGCCCCCCATGCTAAGGACTGGGTGTCGTTGAAGAGCGCTTCTGAACGTTGCTTGCTGTAGTACAGAGTGCAGTAGGTCGCGCCATCACAGTCCTTCCAACGGTCCTTGGTCGGATTGAACCCGCCAGCCGCGGCGTTTGCGTGCGCGGCCGATATCAGTCCAAGGGTGCTGACCGCCAGAGCCGCGAGACCGGCGGCGACCCGGCGCTTGACGCGGCCGCCACCTTGGGTATGGGACCCAGAGAACGTAGCGACCGGCGGAAACCTGCCGCTCCCGTCCTCCGATTCCGGTGTGGTCGTCGTTGAGGTTTCGATACGCAGATACACGAGAGATCTCCTCACTACGGGAGCGTGTAGGTCGTGTTCGCAGTGACCTCCAGCGTGTCCCGCGTCGTTTGCCTACCCTGCAACTAGGGTACGACAGGTATTTGGGACAGGCAATACTTTGGGACAGCCTGTCCCAATCCTGAGAGGTGGAACAGTGGACAGGAACGTGGTGCGTGGACTCGATCCGAAGCGGCCGAGGCGGATGAGTGCCGAGGATGTACGTAGGGAGATGCTCGCGACGGCAAGAGATCTCGTTCACGAGAACGGGCTCACTGTCAGCCTTCAGCACATCTCCATGGACTACATCGTGGCGGCAGCTGGAGTTGCACGCAGCGCGGCCTATCGGATCTGGCCACGCCGCGAAGAGTTCCTTGATGAGCTGCTCCTTCAGCTGGCCAGCGATCCAGAGTCGGCACCCTCGGTGCACGACCCAGAGACGCTGCACACTGCTTTGCGCACCCTCCGAGAAGCGCTCACTGCCGACCCGGAGCTGCTCAAAGATGCGGCTATGCGTCGGGCCATCGTCATAGAAATGTGCAGGAACGGCGCAAATGTTAACTACGACAACGTCGTACGCCGCCAGCACTGGCGGACATATATCGCGCTGTCGGCGACGGCGCTGTCCTACGCAGAGCCATTGGGCGCCAGGCTACAGGAAGCAATAGCCGTGAATGAGGCCAAATATGTGGCCAGCATGGCAAGGTTCTACGAGCTAGTCGGTGCCGTAGTCGGCCGACGGGTGCGTGAGGAGTTCAGCGCCACAGCTAACGGAGAGTCGGCTTTCGGCAAGGTCGCGGCGACAGGATCGGCGATGATGGAGGGCTTGGTTCTTCGCAGCATCACCACTCCTGACATCGGGTCGGTTCCTGATCTTGCAGAGTGGTTGCGAGTCTCCGATCCCTTCGGCACCGGCAATCCTCAGCCGTGGTCGGCCCCGGCCATCGCTTTCACCGGAATGTTCATGGCGATGACGGAGCCGGTTCCGCCTGATCAGTATCTGCTGTCGGATGTGGAAGCGCGGATCGAGGAAATCGAGGAATACATCCGTAGCCTGTCACAGTGACGGTCGGGGCATGCCCGCTCAATGGCTGTCAGCGCCCCACCGGGCGCTGTGCGGGCAGCGAGGTTCGAATTCCCAGCCTCCTTCCTGGGCAGGAACCCGCAGTTCCTTTCGGCCCGGCTACTGACATTCGAGTGACGAGACCTACTGACTCCGGTGACGAATCGGCAGGTCAACGCACTGACGAGCGGGTGAGGAGTCGCACATCCCGTGGGAAAACCTACTGACATGAGGTGGGAAGCGTGCTGCTCAGCGCACTGACATCCTGCCGGGAACTCGCAGCGAGCACAGACATCTGCGCAACTGTCCTGTCTCATTGAATCTGGTCAGGAGTCATGCGTTCGAACTGCGGTTTGGCCAGTTAAAGTGAGAAAAGTGAGGTGTTGGCGTGTCAGCGAACTGGCCAACGTGGAATTGGATCGGACGCGGCCTGGTCGGCGATCACGTGAAGTTGACCGCCAAGACTCTGGGTGTCCCGGAATGAAGGAAGTGACGGTGGTCCGACGTCAGCGCCGGGGTATCGGCAGCGAAGTCAGTTTCAGGCGAGCTGATTCGACGAGCGTTCGGTCCGCAGCTCGCCAACAACCTCCATCAGACGAACCGATGCGGCGGCGACCGTCTGGACATGCTCGGGACTGGCCGAAAGTCTTAGATGCAGCCGGTCGGGAGTCGGGGACTCCCCCTTTTCCTTCTCCGAACTACCGAGTACCGCCCACGGGCGGCCATGGGCATACCCCGAGCACAGGCGCCATAAGAACGCCACGTGCGGGAAATACCCATTATCTGCGGTGTACAGGACCGCCTCAGTACTGCTGTAGCCCTTCGCGATGTGGTCGCGCGGTATGCCCCGCCGGTCCGCAACCTCGAAGAGACTCGTCTTCCGAGCCTCAATGCCGTCGTACCCCGACCCCGCCAGCCTCGATAACGCGGTGTTCTGGTCGACGAAGTTCTTCATGTGCCACCGCAGCGCCCGCGAGACCCGTTCATCCCTGCGAGACGGGTGCAGGACCCAGAACGCCGCTGTCAGCGTTTCCAGCGCTCCCCGCGCAAGTGTGAACGGGGCCATCGTGTGTAGCAGCTGCCGCTCATGTATCAGCGTCTTCAGGGCATGGAGGTTGTCGACCGCGACATGCAGTGACGAGCCGACGCAAAACGAAACCTGATACGGCGCACTGGCCTTGTCGTCGCCAGCGATGCTTGATCGCGGATCGATCGCTAGGGACTCCTCGCTGTCGACAAGTTTCTGCCACCGATCAATCCTTGCCGACAAGTTCTCCCAGGTCGGCAACAGGTTCCGCTCTGCCGTTGGAGAGTGCCTTTCATCCACACGGCCATTTCATCATTTGAATACTCCGATCGGTACCTATCCGCGCCGTGACCGCTCTGATCACCGCTCGCCCCGTGGACATGCAAGGGCCTGCCGAGGCGGTAGGTGAGACCGGAGCTGTGCCGATCGGGGTGTCGCCGACTGCGGGAGATAACGACGAGGGCATCGCCGCAGGTCGGCAGGTTCGCTGCCCCAGCACCGTTCTGATCGGGGGTGACCCGGCCGATGATGGCACCCGCGACAAGCTCCTGCTCGACAACGAGACCGCCGGGCGGGTCCCGAGTCTGACCAGCAGTTACCTCACTGCGTTGTTGATCGCCTTAAACAGGGCAGTGACGCCAGTGCGTTCATCTGCGGTGAGATCTGTGACGTCGTGCGAGCTTAGCCAACGCACGAAGGCACGGGCCAACTTGTACTTCGAGAACCCCGAGATCTCCTTGGTGAAGATGTCGATGATCGGGCGACCGGCCTGCGACCCCGCCGTCGCAGTGACATCCCATCCCAGATTATGCTTCGCGACCTGGACCAGGGTTTCTCGAAGCAGGTCCTCGATCTCGGCGCGCGCGATGGTGCCGGCGCAGTAGTCCTTGGTGCGCAGGATCTGCTTGTTGGTGAGCAGGTGGACCAGCTCATCCTGCTGCGCCGCTCTGTCGCCTGCCTGGTCGGAGTCCAGCAGCGCCGCGACCTTGAGTTTCTGGCTGTGCAGAAGAGTGACGTAGTAGAGGACCTTGCTCGCGCTGGCCGCGGGCACCACCGCTACCGCGTTCTTCAGCCCTGCCCCATCGAGTGCGGTGTTGAGGGCCTCGACGTACATCATGTCGGTCATCCCCTCGCAGACGAGGTTTCGTGGCTGGCCGAACAGACTCTGGGCGAGCTCGTAGCCGAGCGCGGCCTGCAGCGGATACACCGACCGCGGGTCGTCGACCACCAACCTGGTGTGGACCTTGGTACCGGTCGAGCGATCCGTCATCTCGACGATGCGGACGAGATCGAGTTCATCGGTGCCGACCATGAACGGCGAGTGGGTCGTATAGATCACCTGATTGTCCTGTGCCAGGCGGGTGACCGTGCTGCGAAACTCCTGCTGCTTGAGCGCGTGCAGGCTCAGGCCGGGCTCGTCGAGCAGCAAGATCGCGTTCTTGAGTTCTCCTCGGGCCTGCGCTTTGAAGACCACGAAAAATGACACCAACCAGCGGAAACCCTCGCTGCGCTGGTCGAGCTCCACCTCGACGCCGAGGTCGTCGACAACGTTGACCTTCAGGTACTGGCCATCCGCGACGATCCGCAGCTCGACCTTGTCGTCACCCCAGACTTCACGAATGGACTTCGTGAGATCCACGCTGGCCGAGTTGAGAACGGCGTGACGCTGGTCGAGCTTGTGCTGGTAGTCCCTGAACGCCTGCTGGTACGCCTCGGAATCGCGGCCGCGGTCGTACGTAGCGGGATTGGGCTCCCCCGACGCGAGCGCGGAAAGCTGCTGTGCGGTCAAACCCAGGAGCTGGAGCAGACACAGGTTCCCGAAGTCGTACTCGGGATCGGTGTCGTCGGCAGCCTGCCGTGCAGCTAGCTGGGCGAGGTTGATCCGTGGTCGAACGGTGAAGTAAGTCGAGTAGTAGACGAACAGTGGCACTCGCTTATGCAGCACCCTTGCTGCCCTCAGAACGGCGTCGTAGTAGCCGACTGCCTCGCTCAGTCGGGCGTGGCGCTCCTCCTCTTTCGCGTTGCCCTCCTCGATGAGCAGAAAGGCTGTCTCGAGCCATGCATCGAAATCCACGGCCAGCTGGCCTGAGATCGCCGTAGTGACGGTGCAGCCCTTCATTAGGTCATCGAGCGCAGCAACCTCCGAGTCGCTCTCTTCCCGAGTCACCAGGTACGCACGAAGGCGCTTGAGATCCGCCTGGATCTCACCGAACCTTGAGAACCGCTTCGCGGAGCCGAGGCTCCACCCCCACCTGTTGTCGAGATAGCGCAAGCGAGTGTACTCAGTGACGTCGGTGGCCCCCGGTGCTTCTTCGAGGACGAGGTTCTTCTCCTCGTCGGTCAGTGTGAATGTCGCCTCCGCGACCAGGATCTCGCTGGGCTTCCGCTCACCGCGCTGGATCTCGATGTACCTGGCCCGCGGATAGTCTCGCAACGGCTCGAACTCGTCGGCATCTTCGGGAGCGTTGATCTGCTGCAGGGCCTTGAGTAGCGCAGTCTTTCCCGCCTCGTTGATCCCTACCAGCAGCGTCTTGCCGGGCTCGACCTCGAACTCTCCGCTGTCGTTGACTGGTCGGTAATCACGGATGCGTACTCGGCTCAGGCGCACAGCGGCCCTCTTTCATCGCGGTTTGTCCGCGCAATGCTAGTCCAGCAGCGCACCAGCTAACACAGGTTTCGGCAGCGGATAGCACCCAGCGACCCGATTACCAGCTCGGAATCTCCACCAGTACAGTCAGTTACGCCGATGCTGTCGATGGGACAGACTCCATGGCGCCGAGCGAGAGGGCTCGCGGCCGGGAACTACATGGGGCCAAGCCCGAGTGCGGTGCTTTCGGCGGCACTACCGAAAACCCGTTCCGGTCGGCGAGATAGTAGATAACCGAGGGTGAGCATGCTGGCGAACCGACTGACACCGAAACAGCGATCTCAGTCTTGGTCGCCGACCACCCACGTCGACTTCAGCGACCGGGTGCTGCCGTCGCCGAGATCCTCGCGGCAGGCGCATCGCTGGCCTGCCGCAGCCGCGATCCACCGTTCGGGTCCTGGATGGTCGCGTGGACGCGGCCACGGTCGGCGCGGTGATAACTGGGGACTCACGGTCGGTGGAAGAACTCTGTGCGTAGGCGTGTGATGAGTTCGGGGTAGTCCTGGCCGAAGACGAATGAGGCCCAGCGGATGGCTTCGAAGGCTTTGGTGGCGGGTTCGAGGTCGTCGTCGCTGCTGACGGTGTACATGTAGGCGGTTGCTGCGTCGAGTTGGGGGATCGTGTCGCCGTAGCCGCCGAAGCGGGCGACGACGGTGAGCGGGATGGCGGGATCGTCCTTGACGATCCGGCTCAGCTGGGAGGGGACGGCGAACCGGCGTGGGGGTGTGGTGTCGTTGTCTACGGCCTCCAGTGCTGCGCGGAAGTCGGCGAACTCGGTCAGCCCGGCCCGTTCGAAGGCGCGGCGGGTGCACCAGCGTGCCAGGGCACGTTGATGCGCGGGGCCGAGCGCGGCGACCTCGTCGACGAGGTCGCGGTCGAGGTCGGCGACGAAGGACGCGGTGTGACGTCGCCGTGGATCGGCATCCAGATACTCCGAGGGCGCTCGCCCGCCCCAGGTGCCGCGCGCTGCGTAGGTGGCACGTGCTTCGGAGCTGTCGGGGTCCACCTTGACCCATCCAATGTCAGGACCGCCGACATAGACCCGGCTGTCCAGTCGCGGTATCGGTTTACCCGCAAAGGTGTCGGGAGTGTGGTGGGCGGTATCGGTGCTGTGGAGTCGGGTGAGTTCACCGACAGTGTCGGTGGTGGGGGTGATCTGGATCAGGTATTCCTCGCGCGGGTCGGTGACGTCGCAGTCGTAGTGGGCGTCACGGCCGCGGGCGTGCACACGAACCCGGTACCGGCCGGCGGGGATGGGTGCGAACGCTGGTGCCAGGTCCCCTTCGAGGGTCGTCACGTACAGGGGTGCGGCGGTTTCGATCACGGTCTCCTCAGCCACGTCCCATTCGTCGAGGTCGGTGTCGGCCGCTGGTGACGGGTCGAGGGTCAAGGTCACCGGGCCCCGGGCGATCCCTGTCAGCACGGACACGAATCCGGGACCGGTCCAGATCAGGGTTCCTTCGGCTGTGACGTCGGTGGTAACGGTGTCACCGGAGGTCAGCAGGAACTGGTGGTGATCGACCTGGACGGTCCCGGTTTCGGTCATCGTCTACTCCTTGTCGGTTACAGGCCCTTCACGTAGAAGGTGTCGCCGTCGTGGACGCGGTTCTTCACACAAGACCAGCTCAGGATCCCACTTCCACGCATGTTGTCGCGGCCGGGCATCATGCACATGCTGATCCCGTTGGAGGCGAAGTATCCGACTGGGATGCCCAGGACGGTGACCCAGCCGGGCAAGGTTTGGCGGCAGGGGTCGTCGACGGTGTAGCCGTATGTGCGGGCCGGGCCGCCGCCTCCACCTTCGAGCGTGGATGCGAAGGGGTACTCGTCGCACTGCTGGGGGTTCTGGACTGGCGAGGTCGCGTATGTAACTGTCGCCGGTTTCAACGTGAACCGGGCTCTGCGCCGCTGCCGGGATGGTGAAACGCTAGTCCGAACCCTCGTCGCGGGGACCAAACGGTTGGCTCTTGATCGCGACCTCATCTTGTACATATCTGAGCAGATCGGCGGCCGTTGGTTCACGCCCCAGTCGCTCTCGTAGCACTGCGGGCCCTTGAATGAACCCGACCATCATCACCTGCATCTGGTGGGTTCGTGCATGTGCATCATCGAATGCGTCCCTGGGCGTCAGCGGCTCGTAGTCGTCGGATAGTTTGTCGGGGTTCATACCCATCCCCAGCACACGAAGCAGTTCGATCGCCCGCAGTGCCCGAACACCGTGTTCGAACATCTCGATGAATCCGAAGTCGCCGTAGAATGGTACGGGATCATGCATCGGGTCCGGGCCACGTGGTGCTAGCCCCGATTGCCTCGGCGTCACGTGGAGTGATTCGCTGTGGGCCTTGTAGTCGATCGGCTCAAAGTCGTCGTTTGCGAACGGCTCCACCCCACGGTCTTGCAAGCGCTCGCGAACCTTTACCGGCCAGTACTTCTTCCGCCTCAGGTTCTCGTCGCCAGCGAGCCATTCCTGCGCATTGCCGGGACTCGCCGCGAAGTCCAGCAACAGACACTCGATCTCCATGACGTCGCGCATCGCATCGGCTGCGACCCCCTGGTAGCCGGAAAGGGTGGCTTCAAGCGCAGTCTGGAAGTCCGCCCTGACACGCTCGACCAAGAACGCCACGCCTGCAATCGCAGGTATTTCCGCGTAGGCCTTCTTGGCGGCCCGGAGGTAGGTAAAAAGCTGCTCAAGACCACGGAGGCGCGCTCCCTCAAGGAGGCGCGCAAGCCGCTCGGACCGCCGTTGCTCTGCAAGGATCAGAGCTTGCGCGAGAAGCGGCCTCGACTCCTTCAGATTCGGGAGCAGTTCGGAGTAACCAGAGGTGTCGGCCACGAGTAAACCCTAACCTCATGGGCGGACGACTGGTGACAACTCGTTTTCACTGTCGCGTGTTGCCGGAGGAAGGAGTCCAGCCGGCGGGTGAGCGGAACCGAGGATGCTGCACGAGCGCGTGGCCCGAACCCGCCGATCCGGACGGGGCGTTGTTCCGGCCGCTGGGCCGCACTGGACTGCCGCAGGACGCGCGGTTGGCGGACCGCCAGATCGCCCGCGTCATCGCCACCCGCGGCGCCGCCGCCGGATACCCCGGCCTGAAAGGTTACTCCCTGCGCGCCGGCGCGGGCACCGAGGCGTTCGACCGCGGCAACCCCCTCGAAGACGTCGTGGCGTTGGGCCGGTGGGCCAACCCCGCCACCGCCCTGTCCTACGACCGCAACCGCCAATGACGCTCCGGCCGCGTCGACCTCGGCCTATAGAGAATCAACCTGACACGAGCAGCCTGGGGCGGCAGCTACCGACCTCCGACAGTCTTCTGAAAACCGTCGCAAGTCTGGCGTGGTGTTCGGCGCCGAGGGTCGGTTCGTACAGCGCGATCGTCTGCTCAAGTCGGCCCGCCGACTCGTAGGCGTAGGCGAGGTTTGTTGCGGGCGGCCAGCGCGGGCTGGCCGCCGCGCCTCCCATCGGTTGCTCACTCGCGGTGTGGAAAGTGATCCAGCAGATAGAGCGCGATGTACGTCATCATCCCCAGTCGCATTCGCGCTTCCCTGGCGTTGGAGCGCCCCGGGTGCGCTCCGTTCGTGTGGCAGATCTCCCAGAATCCCTCCACCAGCTGGCCACCGTCGTGGTGCTCCAGAGGTTCGCCGCGCATGCTGTCGACGTACTTCACACCCTGCGCAGGTTGACCTTTCACGAGGGACTGCAGCGCTGAACGTCCTTGCCCGGCCTTGGTCGCTGTGAAGCCTGTGTGATGTGTCGCCAAGCTCATCAGCAGTGACTCGAGTGCTGTACGTGTGCGGCTGTTCGCGGCTTCGTACTCGTTGTTCCGCAGAGCGCGTACCGCGCTGTTGTAGTTTTCGAGTGCCTCGGTATAGCCGCGGTCAGCGAGTTCGGTGGTCAACGCGGTGATCTCGTCTGTCAAAGGTACCGCGCTCGATCCGGTGGGGAGGAGCCGAGGTTCGCCGTCGGCCGGCAGATCCAGTTCGTAGCCGTCACTGCGCAGGGACTCGAGCAGCGGCTCGATCTTGATCCGAAAGCTAGCGCCGGGGATGAGGTTGTGACTACCCCGGCGACGCAACCACAAGGTGATGAATTCGATGACCGCAGTGTGTGCGTCTGTGCCACCTTTCGCCGCCTTCCTCTGCGCTTTGAGGAGGGGTTGTAGGAGGAGTTCGCTCTTGTTCTGGGCGGAATCGAGGTGCGAGTCGGATAGACCGGACACGTCGAATACGTTCGACTGCAGGAGCAGTTCGCGCAGGATCGTAGTCGAGAGCTGGCTGGCCAGCGGGATGAGGTGTCCCAGCGTGGCGGTGGAGATCGTGTCCATGGCAGCCCAGTTTGCCCGAAAGTTAGTGCAACGACACGAAGTCGGGTGGGTCGCCACGCGGACGAGAAGGCGCAAGCAAGCTGCTGCGCGTGCCAGCATCGATGCATGAGACCGCTTCGGAAGACCACGCTGACCCGGATCCGGGATTCCATCGACAACACACTGGAGCGCGGTGCTGGCAGTATGGCGCCCGTTGTCGCCCATGGATCGTCTGCGCCGAGAAGGCTGAAGGAGCTGGAGATCCGCCAGTTAGAGGCGGATCGACAGTTGGTCCAGGCCGCGCTCGATGCAGATGACGAGAGTCTCGTGACGGGCGACCAGCTTTTGGACCTGGCTCGCCGGTACACCGAGGTCCGCACTGCCACCATCACCGAAGTCCCGAGCGGCAACTTGATCGCGACGGTCGAGGTCGCTCGCCGATGAATGGCATGCACAGGAAATCGCGAAAGCGAGATCCGGGCGGCGGCAGAGTCGGAAGATCGTCAATGATCGTGGGGACAACTGGGGCGCTGGAGGAGTCATCCATCCCCAAGGATGACGCCGGGTAGCCGATCACTGTTTGACCACCGTGCTCGCCGCACTGGAAAGCCAGCGCCGCCACCAGATCACCATCGACCTCGACGACCCGGCCGAGGACGACCTGTACTTCGTGCTCACCGACGCGTTGCAAGAGTGGGCCGCCCGCCGGCGCGAGGGGGCCGAGCACGACCTGCCCGACAGCCAGCTCGCGCGGGCCGAAACCGCCGAGCGGCTGCTCGCCCGCATCGGAGAACGCGCGGCAGACGCGATGATCGACAACCAGACAGGACCACGATGATGGACGCCCTCGACCCGCCGCCGAACCGCGCACCCGCTGCCTGCCTGGCTGCGGCGGGCGCGCCGGTGACCGACCGGACGGGGCGTTGTTGCGGCCGCTGGGCCGCACCGGGCTGCCGCAGGACGGGCGGCTGTCGGACCGCCAGATCGCCCGCGTCATCGCCACCCGCGGCGCCGCCGCCGGATACCCCGACCTGAAAGGTTACTCCCTACGCGTCGGCGCGGGCACCGAAGCCTTCGACCGCGGCAACCCCCTCGAAGACGTCATGGCGTTGGGTCGCTGGGCCAACCCCGCCACCGCCCTGTCCTACGATCGAAACCGCCAACGATGCTCCGCCCGCGTCGACCCCGGGCTGTAGAAAGTCCACCAGGAGCTGAGGCATGTCACTTGCGGCTTGCTCGTACCTCGATGGCGTCCATGAACAGGTCGAGCGCGATGTCGAACTGGTCTTCCTCGTCCACTTCGGCCAGGTACGGGGCGACCGCGGCGATGTTGGGGTATTGAGCCGGGGGCAGGGCGAGATATTCGCGGCTCCAGGCGTCGCGGTCCCTGGCCATGGCTTCTGCGGGTAAGGCCATCAGCGTGGCTTCCATGGAGGCGTAGGCCAGCGCGATTTCGACCAGCGCCCGGTAGCACGATGCGGCTTCGCGGCCTCGCAGGCCCGCTTGCCGCAGGGCGCCGAGGACGATTTCGGCGCCCTCGAATTCTGATGCCCGGCGGGTGGTGCGACCGGAAACAACTACCGCGACCTGCGGGAGCGCGTGGCAGGCGAGCCTCACACGCTGCGCCAGGCCTTTGAGCGTGGCTCGCCAGTCGCTGCTCACTTCGACACCGGCGAGCGCTTCGGTCATCAGCCGATCGGCCAGGGCCAGCATCAGATCGTCCTTGCCGCGGAAGTGCCGCAAGACCGCGGTGTGGTCGACGCCGAGTTCTGTGCCGAGCCGCCGGAACGTGAGGGCATCGGACCCGTCGGCCTCGATGATTCCCATCGCCACCTCGATGATCCGATCCGGGGTGAGACCGCCGCGTGGTGCGCGTTTCCGGGTTGTGGCGGCAGGGCTGGTTGGCAGCGCGAGATCACCCACTGGGGCGAATACCAGGACACCCTCGCGATGCTCACAGCACTGGGCACCCAACCGGAGCAGCCTGACAACACCAGCAGCAGTCAGACATAGGCCAAACGCCACCGCCGCTTCGCCGCTGACATCGCGGCCCGGCCTCACCAACGATCAGCTGCGACTACGCCATATCCGTTGGTTTTCGGCGGTCGCGCCGGACATCCAGCTGCAGCTCGACCTGAAGGCCGGTGCTGCACGCAACGTTGCGGAAATCCACTGGTACAAGCTAGATTTCGTCAACTCGAGGCTACTCTGGGTTCCCGGCTTCATCACTTCAATGAACGGGATCGAACCATGAACGCGAGACCAAGAATGGGATCGGGTCGGTGTGGTTTTGACCGAACGAGCACGCCCGACGCTGAACGAAGGCTTCCACTTGAAAATGAAAAAGAATCGGGTGCTCTATGTTGCGTGCACCCGAGCTCGGTGGGAAACCGTTGAGATCCGCAAGGCTGTCGCAACGTCGGTCCTGGAATAACCGTACACCGCAGCCGGACAAGTCGGGGCGCTGCGGTGCCGGAGCGCGGATTTGCTCGGCGAACTGTGCCCCGAACGGATCCTGGCGGTCGGCGAGTCCCAGTCGGGCATGTTCCTGACCACCTACGTCAACGCCGTCACGCACCTCGCCGAGATCTTCGGCGGGTATCTGGTGCACTCGCGGTTCGGCCCCGCCGCACCGCTGGGCGGGCGTTCGGTCCTGGACTCCGACACTGTCGCTTGCCTGCCCCGTCCAAGGTTTGCGACGAAACCCTTGGGCAAAAGAACTTTTCGGCCTTTCAATACAGATCAGGCGGGCAAGCGACAAGTGGGATCAGGCGGGCAAGCGGTTTCGGCAAAACGCTGCCAGCCCCCGGCGCAGAATTATCGCGGCGACGGTGAGAGCCAGAATCTTGTTGTCCTGAATCGGGAGTACGCCCGCGATCGCAGCGGCATCAGTATTGAATTCACCGGTCAAAGCTGCCATGACCTCGGTCGCGCATACCGTATCACGGAAACTCTCTATCCGATCCTCGAACCATTGCATGCCGAAACGCCGGTTCTGGTCGTCGTCCATCGCACCCGCACCGAAACCAACTCCCAACAGTTCAGCACCGAGCAGGGCGTACAGTTCGTCATCGTCACTGTCGTTCAGCAGGCTCAGAATCTCGGTCATGGTTCGGCTCTCCTCAAGGAATTCGCGATGGTACTGGTCAATGTCATGGCGATCGTCTGTCTGAGAAACAGGTTGCTTTCGACCCGACCAGGAAGTTCGGCTTGGTCGGGAGGGAGGTCGATGAATGCCGATGAATCGATGACAGCGGTCATGAGTCCGTGAAAGGACAACGAGCGCTTGGTATCGACGAGTCGTTCGAACCGACGTACACCCCAGCAGCGCAATGCTGCACGGGGACCATCAGATTCGAAGTATTCCACGCCACGGATCAATGCGTCGAAGTCGACCAGCGCGAGATCGTCGTCCATCGGGGTGTCTCGGTCCTGTTGCATAGTGCGCAGGAATCCCTTCGTGCGAGACGGATCAGCGTCCAGCCATGTGTCGTACCCTCTCACGAGTTTATAGGTCGCGGGCGCATTGAGCGTTGTGTCGAAAGCCGGCGAGGAGAACAGCATGTCCCAACAGCGAGGATCGAGTGGCTCCCGCATATCGGCGCCCAGACGGACCATGGCCGACGTTCCGTGACCCAATGCGGCCAGCGCGGTGGCGTCGACGCCACTTCGTGCGGCGATTCGGGCAACTCTATCAGCGGTGCTCGGATGCGTCTCCGGCGATCGGATGAACAGCGAGTCCGCGCCGATGGTAATAGCGGACAACCCGATGACCGCGCTTTGCGCGACCAGGGTCGCCGCCTTCGGCCCGCCCAACGATCGAACCACCAGGTCGAATCCGAAGGCATCCGCCTCGAACTCGAGATCGCGACGTACGGCACTGGTAGCGTCATGCGCGCGCCGCGTGTGTCCGAGAACGATATGCCCGAGTTCGTGAGCCACGAAAAACGTCAACGCAAGGAGTGCGGGCACCCCGTCGTCCACGCGTGCACTGTCACTCAGTCGGATAGGCACACCGACCTGCGACGAACTACCCTCGATCCGCTGCGAGAGGATGTTGTATCGGATGCTGGCGGCACCGGCGAGAATCATATCGCTGGTCTCGGCGAGCGTGCCGCGGTGCGCCGCCCACATACGCCTTCCCAGTGATAACAGTCGAAAACGACTCTGCTCGCGCGCCCACAATAATGTCAGGTCTCGAAGCAGCCCAAGTAGGGATATCTGTGCGTCGGAGACTCGAATCAAGTGTGTTCCATCAGCTTTGGTCACGGATGCCGCTTCCACCGTCGGCTGGTTCACAGTCACAACGGCTGTGCGGTTCGCCTCTACCCGATCAGAGGGAGCGAGGTGTTCGGCGAGGGTATCCAGCATGCCTTGCAGGATCGAGTCGAACAGTCCTTGTGCACCGCCGTGCATTTCGAAAGCAGGCCCGACGTGTGCCAGGACCGAGCGCCCCACCTGATGAGATCGCAGCCGTTCGATCGTCTTGTCTCTGGGAACGTGCAGGTCCAGACGCATCTTCTGCGCCATGGTCTCAGATTGTTCATCAGTCATGCGGACCATCCGCGTGCAACGGGGTGATGCCCCTGTCCGAGGGGCTGGATGCGCAGGTGTGTACAGCTAGTCCGACCATCCCTCCTAGTCGTCGCAACCTGCGGTGGCGTTACACTGCAACGACTTACATGCGTCCGCCCTGTACATTCCACGCATCTCGATCGGCACCCAGACCACGCGACCAACAGGGACAACCGACTTCGAGTCCGATACTGGCAACATCTCCAACGGGCCACCCATCGCGAAGTTCGGTAGCCGGGCGAGCGCCCAGCCGCTGGTTCGGCACAGTAGCACGGGTCGCGCTGCACAATGCCCGATTGGCCAGGCCATGCCTCCTGAATCGCTATAGTGCCGATCTCTACCGTTGACCTACCCGCCGGCGCAGAGCTCAACGGTCGGCCGCACACGCCGCGGGCGACCGTTGAGCGGCGTCACGGAGTGGCGATGGGGAACGCGTGGTCGAAATCGTCGAGCACGCCCGCCAGTGTGTCGAGGGCGCTGTTGTCGCCGGTGAGTGTGTCTGGCCGGAAACGACCCGACTCGGCGCCGACGCTGGTTCACCAACGTGGAGACGAGGAATGGAGGTTGTGCGCCGTAGTTGACGTCGGCCTCCTGACCTCACCGTTCCAAGGTCTCGTCGAGGTAGCGGGCGAAGCTGCGGGCGTCGCGGGCGCGCGCGACACGCAGGTTCTGGATGTTGTGCGGGAGTGGTTGGCCCTCTCGGCGCAGGTGTGCGCCTTCAGCTGCGAGACCCAGGGCATTTCCTGGCAGTTCCCGATTACGCCGCAGCTGTGCGCCCTCGTGTCAGGCCACCATTTCCGAACGGTCCGAACCCTGCTGCGGAGCCCTCGCGGCAGCCACACCCCGGGGCGGTGTCCCTATGTTCCTGTCAATGGGTGGGCTCGGTGATCGAGAGTGTTTGGCGGCAGGTGAGGGAGTCTCGTGCGGTGAATCCGGCTCGTCCGTAGAGCCGGTTCGCAGACTCGCGTGAGGGTCTGGAGGTGAGATCGACGGTGCGTGCTCCGGCTTGGCGGGCGAGTTCGACTGCGATGTTGGTGAGTTCGAACGCGACGCCCTTGCCGCGGGCGGATTCGTCGACGACGACGTCTTCGATTCGGGCGCGGGTTCCGGTCGGGATGGTGTAGGTGACAGAGGGTGGGCATGCCGACGACGCCGTCATCGGAGTTTGCGATGAGCAGCCTCCTGCGGATCTCGATGAAGAGCATCCCCTCAAGGGTGTCGAGGGCATGTGCTGGCACCGAGTGATGGCCATTGACGTGACAGACCCGACCGGTCCCGATATCGATAAGGCAGGGGTTAGCGCTTGGGGTTCGGGGTTTGCAGGTGGAGCTCGAGCGGCACGGCCAGTAGCGGACTACCCTAGCGTGATACCGCTCCGCGCGTTCCAGGGTGCGGCCTCGCCGCGGAGTGTTCGGTAAACGGTCGTTTTCCGAACGATCAGCCCCTCGCCCTACGTCGTCCGGAGTGGCTTTCGACATGGGTATCGATCAGGAAACCTGCGACAGCAAATCCTGCGTTGACGGCCAGCTTCGCGTGTCGCGGTGCTGGCCGGACGGAGGTCTTGCCGCGGCCGTGTGAATCACTCAAGCTGTTGCGCATCGCCGCCAGACCGTTCACGACCGTAGCCACACCGCTCAGGATCTGTTTGATGGTCTGCTCGGTGTACCGGTCCGGTGCGATGTCCATGGATGCAGCCGCCGCCTTGTACAGCTTTGCGAGATCCCCACCGTCGTCGTACGCGACCCCTCGCTCGTCGCAGATGTGTTTACAGACGCTCTCCAGCGTGGTCCGAGCCGCCGTGATCGCGCCCTCAGGGTCACTGACGACCTTGTCCAACGCCGCGTTCCAGGACCGCTCGACAGCTTCCCAGTCTTCGAGCTGGTCAAGTCGGTCGGAAGCAGCCATCGAGCCTGGCGAACTGCCCTTCAGAAGCAGCCCTCGCAGTTTCGCGATGTCCTCATCTGAAGGCATCGAATACCTGCTCGAACCCTCGAGGGTGCACAGGTTGAGGAGGAAGCGACGCTGGTCATCCCTGGAGAGGCTCCGCAACCCCGTCTCGAAAAGCTGCCAACGCGAAGGCCCCCCGCCCCCCGTCGCGTACGGACCGAGTACGTCGGTGTAGTCGGCGAAGAGACGGTGGATCTCAGGCCCGCTGAACCCGGTCTCTCGTGCGAACATGTCGGTTGCGAGCTTGATGACGCTGTAGGACAGCGTGGTACGAACCATCAGCGGATCATCGCACCCCACAGCATTCCCATCACGCCCGTTTTGCTGGCCCGGGGTGTGTCCGGAGTCTTGAGGGCGAACGCGGGGGAGCGGCTCGGCGCGGTGCCTACGCTCGACGGGTGACTGATTTCGTTGTCGGCCCCGGCGGAACGCTGCCGGACGTCGCCAGATCGATGGACGCGCACGCCCTGCTGCTGGGGCAGCTGCCGCTGCTCGTCCTCGCCGCCAGCTTCCGCGCCACCCAGATCGACCGCGGCGGCCACCTCGTCGCCGCCCGCGCGGATCGGGCGCGCCGAGCGCCTGGCCGCCGCCCGCACCGACATCGAACCGTGCATCGCCGCGCTGCCGACCACCGGCTGGCCCGACGCCCTCACCGGGCGCTGCGACGCCCTCGTCCTCCACAGAGTGGGCTGCTAGGGTCCGGCTATTTCTGACCACCCGCTCATCTTCGATTCTCGCCGGGGTCGGTCGTTCGGATTCAATCCAGCTGCTCGCCTATTGCGACGGCCAAGTTCGTCCCGTTCGTTTCTCGGCGGAGTCGGGCGAGGTCCAGGGATTATTTGCTCCCGCGTTGGTCAGCATTCAGATATTTGGAGAACTGCCGCCATGTGAACACGGCGAACAAAAATGCAAGAACAATAAACGTCGCGCGTGCGGAGCTATCGGCACGCACCTGCGCGGCGAATACTGCTGTTCCGAAAACCGAGGCGATGCCAGCAAACACGATCGACAGCGCAAGGTGGTGCGCGTGTCGCTTCGCAGGCCCTTTATCGGTGGTGGTTGCCGTCATGCCGTTGCGGTTCGCAGCAACTGCTTCCTGCATCCGACGGCGGGTGTCGGCGAGAGCCAGCATCTTTTGAACGGCTTGTGCTTGCTGTTGTTCGCGACTCCGCCTGGCCTGCACCACGTAGGGCTTCACGGGCCGTAGGCGGTTCGAACTAGTAGGTTCTGATTTGCCAGTGCGATGTGCAGCGGGCTTGGTGCTGCGGGCGTCTTTCCAGCGTTGACGGACCTCTGCGAGATCTGCCTTCCTTTCCGCGGCCTGCTCGCGTTGCCGGGAGGCAGTGCTGGCTTGGGGTCGTGGTTCGGTGCTGCGGGCACCCTTCGAGTGTTCACGGGCCTTCGCGAGATCTGTCTTCCTTTGCGCGGTCTGGTCGCGTTGCCGGGAGGCGGCAGTGCTAGCTCGGGGTCGTGGTTCGGAAGCAGAATGCCGGCTCGGTGAGTCCGCAGCTGGAGCGCTGGCCCTGGCCGCGATTCGTTTGGCCGCCGGATTAACCGGGGTGATTCGACCGGTGGGATCATACGTATACAATGCCATGTCGACTTCATTTGCGTAGCTCACGGCGTGGGTGCTATAGGGCGACGCCGCGAAGAAGAACAGCTGAAGCTCAAATCTCTTCCCACGGGCGCCAAAGAGGCGTTGAAGCTCAGGCCGGCCGACCTGTCCTGCCCGCCACTTGACCTGCGCGATCGCTCCACTGGCGCGGACATCAATGCCGCCGTCCGCGCCCGACGCTGTAACCCGAGCGTCGCTGAAGCCTAGCGAACGCATTTGGACCGCAGCATTCTCTTCGGCCTCGTACGGGGTGGCTATGTACTTCAACTGAATCCTCTAGCGGCTGACATCGAAGGCTCACGTGGCTCGGTGAACTGACGTCAGGGTACCGATCGCGGATGACAAGCCCGTCGTGAACCGCCAGGCAGGGTAGAGACGCCCGATTGCGGCCGGGACGATCCGCCGCACCACGCCTACCTGCGGCACGGAAGTGCGTCACGGACTCAAGCCGAAATCACGTAACGCGCCGATAGTGCCGAGGGAGTTTACCCGGCTGCGAGCGTGGGCGCGAAATGTGGTGAGGGGGCGCAACTCAGGCGCGGCCAGGCCGATTTGGGGGCAGAAGGTGAAGTAGTCGAGCCTCGGCAGCGTGGCGACGTCATGCACCTGCCACCGACGCCGACACGACGGCTTGCTGACCGCCGACGCCGAACGAATTGAGGAACATTCGCTCAGCGGGTCCGGTGCCGGCGCTAACCGTGCCTGGCAGCAGACCACCTGCCGTAGGCAGGTCGGTTGCCTGCAGGCCCGGACCATCGACGGCGAGATGGTTTGGCCGCCGATGTCTGGAGGCGGGAGCGGTCGGTTCTCACTGTGGCCCGCTTGGAGGTCGCAGGTCGATTCCTCGGCGGCGCACATCGAAGATGGGAACGCGGGGCGACGTGCGAATTTCGAGTGGTCGACTGGTAATCGAAGCCGACTGCGGGCGATGGGATTCACCGACGCGGTCGTCACGGCCGGGGCGCCGACGGCGGCATCGACGTACGGTCCAGTGTCGCTCTGGCGCAGGTCAAATGGCGCGGGGGCGCAGTATCGCGACCGGATGTGCAGCAGCTCTTCGGCGCACATGGCAGCGACTTCGGTAAGGCGCTGCTGTTCTTCGCTGCGTCGGACTACTCCCAGCCGGCGGTCGAGTACGCCGACCGGCACAGCATCGCCCTGTTCGTCTACCATCCAACCGTCCAAATCGAACCCCGAAATCCCTACCGGCAGCGATGCTCGGTGCTGCCGCTGCAGCTGCCGCCGGTGGAGGCGCAGGCTTCTACAGCGCACCCCTGAACCCTGCAGGCTTGAGCCGACATCGCGGCGGCGCGGCGATCCAACCGCGACCGGCTCCTTCGCAGCAGGGCTTCTTCCGCCGACAATGGCGTCTGATCGGGCTGGTCATATTCGCTCTCGGCGCGTTTGGCGGAATCCTCGGCACGTTGGACCCGGACGAGACCCGCGGAGAAACACACCTTGGCAACTTCGGTGCCTTCGTTCTGTGTACCGGGCTGACAGTCCTGTTCTGGTACCTCTACCGCACACACCGCGACTGCCGAACACGGTGATTCGACAGGCCGCCGCGTCATTCGCTCGCAGGGCAGCTTCGGGATCCCCGATGTCGTCGGCGGCGAGGGGTGAACCCCGCCACGGTGCTCGCGGTGCGGCGGTGAGCACGGTGATCTGATGCTCGCCAGGGTCCAGTGACACGTCAGGCCAGGGCCGCGGCGCCGAATCCGGTCGCCCCGGTGGCAATGATCGGTCCGCGGGTTACGGCGGCGCAGACCGAGTACCCGGCCCGCGCCCGCACCGGACGACTGGGTCCTAGTCGCCGGCGTTG
>NZ_BAGK01000309.1 GCF_000308795.1 Nocardia thailandica NBRC 100428
CGCGGCCCGGCGCGGCGCCAGTTCGAACCGGAGGTACCAGGCCAGCATGAACGCGGCGACCAGCTCGTTGAACAGGTGCAGGACCCAGACCGGTCCGGCGGGCAGGCTGAAGACGTAGACCGCGTGCACCGCGTTGCCCGCGTTGGCCAGCAGCAGGTTACCCAGGCTGTAGGAACCCAGATCGCGGGTGCGGAAGGCCTTGACGAGCATGGGCAGGGAACTGCCCGCGAACACGGCGGTCGAGATCATCCCGGCCAGAACGGCGATATCCATGCCTCGACGCTAGGAATCCGCCCGCTCCCCGACATCGGGAGCGACCACCTATCTCCGCTCCCTAGAAGCCCAGCTCGTCGGCCTGGGCGATCACCGCGCGGCGGGTGGGGAGCCCGAGTTTGGCCAGGATCGCCGACACGTGGTGGTCGGCGGTCTTCGGGGAGATGTAGAGGCGCGCGGCGATCTCGGTGTTGGAGAGTCCGCGCGCGATCAGTCGCGCGACCTCGAGCTGCCGGTTGGTCAGGCCGCCGGGGTTCGCGCGGGTCATCCCGCGCGGGCGTTGCGGGACCACCCCGCCGTCGCGGCGCAGCGCGACCCGCAGCCGGTCGGCGGTGCCGATCGCGCCGAGCCGGTCCAGCAGCAGCACGCCGCGTACCCGGTCCTCGGCCGCCGGCGCGTCCGACCAGCTCATGGCCTCGGCGAACGGATCGCCGGCGAGGTGCCACCACGAGGCCGCCTCGGCCGGGCGGGCGTCGAGCGCGAGCCGATAGGGATGCGACACGGTCGCCTCCTCGGGCACCTCGACGCCGAGTCGGCGCAGCCAGACAGCCAGATTGCCTGCGCCCCAGGAGGTTCCGGGAACGGCGGCGCAGCGGCGCAGCTCGTCCACCGCGTCGACGGTGACGCGGCGGTCGGCGCGGCCGGTGGTCCACGACACCTCGGCGAGGGCCGCCAGCACGGCCAGCCTGCGCAGTGGTTCGTCGAGCCGTTCCGCGAGCGTCCAGGCGCGGTCGAGTTCCTCGACGGGCACATCCTCGCCGCGACGCAGCGGGACGAGGGCGCGCACGAGATGCGGCCACAGCGCCGCCACCGGCATGCCGTCGTCGACGAGCACCGTGTTCGCGTCCTCGAGGGCCGCGTTCCAGTGTCCCTTGACCAGTTGCAGGCGGGAGCGGACCGCGGTCTGCCAGTGCCTGCAGATCGGGATGTCGCGCTCGACGGTGAACGGCAGCGACTCCTCGAGCACCCGTTCGGCCGCCCGGTAGCGGCCGTGCTCCACGTCGAGCGTGGCGACGTTGGAGTACACGGTCGAGGCCAGTTCGTCGAACCCGAGGACGCGGGCGGATTCCAGATGGTCGAAGAGGCGGGTGCGCGCGTCGTCGTCGCCGCAGACCAGCTCGTTGGCGGCGTTGACGACCAGGGTCCGCAGCCGCAGCAGTTCCTCGTGTTCGCCGGTGGCGCGCACCTCGTCGAGGCACGCGCGGGCCAGCTCGGCGTCGCTGCGCATGTAGGCGAGGTAGGCGCGGGTCGAGCGCGCGTGCCCGAACGTCAGGCGCGCGCCGATGTCGTCGGCGATCTCGCAGGCGCGGTCCAGGTGCGACTCCGCGCGCCTGCGCTGGGAGGAGTAGTACTCGTAGACCGCGACCGCGGCGTGCGCCTGCGCGAGGCCGTCGGCGTCGCCGGTGTCCTGCCACAGCGGGAATCCCCGGCGGACGGAGGCGATGGCGTCGGACAGCCTGCTCGTCATGTACTGCTGGAAGGCCAGCGCCAGAAGGAGTTCCGCGCGTTCGGCGGTCCGGGCCGTGCCCAGGTGGGCGAGCGCGATCTCGTAGAAGGCGACCGCGTCGGTGTGCGCGCCCGCCCGGATGGCCTCCTCGGCCGCGGCGCGGGCGTGGACGGCGGCGCGGGCGCTGTCGTGCGCGGCGACGGCGTGGTGGGTGAGCACCGCGGGTCGCAGTGCTCGAGCCGTTCCAGGGCGTCGAGCAGCCGCGCGTGCAGCCTGCCCTGTCCGCCGGGCGGGATCGTGGACGCGATCGCGCGGCGGGCGAGTTCGTGGCGGAACACGATGCCCTCGCTGGTGCGGTCGAGCAGGGTGGTGTCGGTGAGCCGCCGCAGCGTCGGCAGGTCGATGCCGAGGGTCGGCAGCACCCGGTCGGCGACCAGGTCCGGCGCGGTCGCGACGAGCTGCAGGATCTCCAGGTCGGCCGGATCGACGGCCGCGACGTGGGCGAGCACCGCGTCGCGGACGGAGGCGGGCATCGGCAGGTCCGGCTCCTTCGCGATCTCGTGCACGAAGAACGGGTTGCCGCCGGTCACCGCGTGCACGCGGGCGGGGTCGAGGCCCGTTCCCGCCAGCAGGTCGGTGACCGCGTCGACGGTCAGCGGTGGCAACGTCAGCGAGGACAGCCCGTCGAGCCCGGCGATGTCGCCCAGCAGAGGGCGCGCGGTGTGCGCGGCGCCGATCTCGGTGTCGCGCCAGGTCATCAGCAGTACCAGCGGCACCGACTCGATCCGGCGGACCAGGAACCGCAGCACCTCGACCGAGGCGGCGTCCACCCAGTGCAGATCCTCCACGACCAGCACCGTCGGCGCGGCGCCGAGGGCGGCGTACACCTTCTCGCAGACCTCGGCGAGCAGCGCGTCCTTGCTGACCACGTCGAGCCCGAGGTCCTTGAACGGGCCGAGGGGACGCGGCGTCCCGAGGGGGTCGCATTCGACCCGCAGGACCCGCGCGGCGCGCGCCTCGGCGGCGGCCGCGTCGACGAGGGTGGTCTTGCCCGCGCCGCTGTCGCCGGAGATCGCGATGCCCGCGCCGGTGCCGTCGCGTTCGAGGGAGGCGACGGCGGCGCGCAGCAGCCCGAGTTGGGAATCCCGCTCGAGCAGCCGCACGACGTCAGTGTAGGAGCCCGCGCGCGGGTCCCCTAGCGCTGTTCCCACTGCGGGCCGAACTCGTTCGCGACCGCGGTGACCCGGTTCGCGGGGAATCCGCCACGGCGGGCGTGTTCGAGGATCGCCTCCGCGTCCTCGGCCTCGTGGATGCAGTAGATCTTGTCCCCGGCCACGTAGCTGGTGATCCAGGTGTAGGGCACCCCGAGCGAGGCGACGGCGGCGTTGGAGGTCGTGGCGATGTCGGCCAGCTGCGCCTCGGTGAGGTCGGCGGCGCCGGGGATCTCGCGTTCGACGACGAAACGGGTCATGGTGTGCTCCTCGGTGGACGGTGAGCCGCGGTCCGGCTCGCTTCCTCCACTCTGGTCCGGGCCGCGGCCGCCGACATCGGGAGAACCTCCCTACTTTCGCGCGACGGCCGCCGGGACCGGCACCGCGAAACCGCGGACCAGGATTAGAACGCGTTCTAGAATCCGGTGATGGACCTTGTTGCCGTCGAGGAGATCAAGCGCCTCAAGCACCGCTACTTCCGCACCCTCGACCTGAAGCTGTGGGAGGAGTTCGCGGACTGTCTCGCCGAGGACGTCTCCGCGCGCTACGGCACCCTCGCCATGGGCGCGCCGCTGCACTACGACAGCCGCGCCGAGGTCGTGGCGTTCATGGAGCGGAGCCTCGGGCCGGGGATCGTCACGGTCCACGTCGCGGGCCACCCCGAGATCGACGTCGACGGCGACACCGCGACCGGCTCGTGGGTGTTCGAGGACACCGTGCTCGTGCCGGCCGCGCAGGCGCAGATCCGCGGCGCCGGGTACTACGCCGACTCCTATCGCCGTGACCCGGACGGGCGGTGGCGCATCGCCGCGACGCGGTACGAGCGCATCTACGAAGCCTCGACCTCGCTGGCCGACCTGCCCGGATTCCGGCTGCTGGCCAACCGCTGGGATTCCTCGCTCGACCACTGACCGGCGCCGGCCGCCCGGCGGGGCGGCCGGCGGACGGACTCAGGCCCAGGCCGCGAGCAGCGAACTCGCCTCGGCGGCCAGGGCCGCCTGCAGGAACGGGCCGAAACTGATCCGGGCGACGCCGAGACCGGCGAAGTAGTCCTTGGCCGGGGTGCCCGGCTGGCCGATGGCGTTGACCGGCAGCGGCAGCTCGGTGGTGAGCCTGCGCAGGACGTCGTCGGCGTGCCGACCCACCGGGTACAGCACGTCGGCGCCCGCCTCGGCGGCCAGCCGCAACCGGGCGACGGCCCGGTCGACCCGGTCCGCCTCGTCGCCGTCCTGGCGCAGGAACAGATCGGTGCGCGCGTTGACGACCACGTGCACGCCCGCCGCGTCGGCGGCGGCCCGCAGTTCGCCGACCAGCGCGGCGTGCTCCTCGGGGGCGCGCAGCCGCTTGCCCTCGCTGTGGACCGTGTCCTCGATGTTGAGGCCGACCGCGCCCGCCGCGAGCAGGCCCTCGACGAGCCGATCCGCCCCGAGGCCGTACCCCGACTCGATGTCCACCGAGACCGGCACGTCCACCGCGCCGGTGACCTGGGTGACCCGGGCGAGCAGCTCGTCGTAGGTCATCCCCTCGCCGTCGCTGCGTCCGACCGAGTCGGCCACCGGGTGACTGCCCAGGGTCAGGCCCGGGAAACCCGCGGCGACAGCGACATTCGCCGACCACGCGTCCCACACCGTGGGCAGCACCACCGGGTCGCCCGGTCGGTGGAGTTCGAGCAGGGCCTTCGCCTTCGCGTCCAGAGAGGTCATGTCTGCGATGATGCCGCACCGCGGGAATCCGCGCTGGGAACCGCCGGGGTCAGCGCGCGGCGGCGCGGGCGCGATGCCTGCGCACCGCGGACCGGTTCGCGCACGCCGGGCTGCAGAACCGCTGCCTGCCGTTGCGGGAGGTGTCGGCGTAGGCCCGTGCGCACCCGTCGGCGGCGCACACGCCGAGCCGGTCCATGCCGAGTCCGGTGAGGTGCAGCGCGGTCCCGACGGTGATGAGTGCGGCGATCTGGCGATCGGTGGCGACGCCGGGATCGCGGAAGTGCAGATGCCAGCCGTCGCCCAGATGGTCGGTCAGGCGCGGGGCCGACGCGTACTCGGCGAGCAGGGCGTTGAGCAGTTCGGCGCGGGCGGGTGGTTCCGCGCACTCCACCACGCGCCGCCACCGCCGCAGGAACGCCGTCACCGACGCGAGGTCGTCGCCGGTGGGCTCCCGCGCCAGGGCCAGCCCGGCGTCCGCGCAGCGGCGCGCGAGCTCGCCGGGGGTGTCGCACGGCTCGTTGAGCAGGCCGACGCCGAGCTGCACCGGTTCACGCCCGTAATGGTTGTAATGCACAATGCCATTACAACAGACTCGGGGCATGAACACCCACAGCTCCCACACCTGGCGGATCGAGTCCAGTCATCGGACCAGCGAGGGCCTCGTCGTCTACCAGCGCTGCCGCTGCGGCGCGCGCCGGGTCGCCGCCGCGCACCCCGACCACGGCATCTCGGCGGAACTGCCCGGCGAACCCCTGGCGGACACCGCGTAGCGACGGGCCGCGCGGGACCTCCTGGCGGACCGGCTATTTCGCGGAGTTGCGCGTCCGGCCGCGCGCGGTTCCGGCCGCGGCGGCTTTCGCCGGCGTGCTCTTCCTCGCGGTGGATCTCGCCGCGCTGCTCTTGGCCGCCTTCGTTCTCGCCGTGGTGGACTTGCCGGCGCTGCGCTTCGCGGCGGAGGGCTGGGCCGCGCTCGCTTTCGTCGCGGACGATTCGGTCGCGGCGCGCGTCGAGGCGGTGGATTCGGCGGGGGTGGGCCCGGTCTCGGCGGGAGAGGTGGCCTTCCCGGCTCCCGGCGCCTCGGCCGACGCGGCCCCGGTCGGCGTCTCTTCCGACGCGGCCTCGGTCGGCGGCTCGGCGGCCGCCCCGTCGCGCCAGCTGATCTCGAACTCGATCTCGGTCTCGTCCCCGTCGATCTCGATCTCGATCTTCCAGCGGACCCGATCGGCGACGGTCACCTCCACCGTGTCGGCGCCGGAGGTGAGTGCCACCTCGGGGCCCTCGGCGAGCGCGCGACCGATCGCGATCAGCCGCTCGGCGGCCTCGCGGCGGGTGAGTTCGGACCTGCGGGTGAATTCCAGCTTCGGCACGATGGCTCCTGACCTCGGTGAAGACCGAATCGGTAGCTCCACGATAGCCCGGCCGGTGGCGCGGATCCGGGAATCGGCTCGGCCCGTCAGCCCGCCCGGCTGCCACGCCGGATACGCGCCTCCTCGATGCGGACGGCCAGCTCGACCAGGTCGGCGGCGGGCCCCGCCGGAGGGGTGCGCCGATGCCAGATCGCCCGGAACTTCCGCGCGAGCACGACGCCGTCGGCGAGGCGCACCTCGCGCAGGGTGCCCGCCCGCAGCTCGTGCGCCACGATCAGCCTGCTCACCACCGCGGGTGCCGTACCACTGCGCGCGGTCGCGAGAATGGCCGCGGCCGAACCGAGTTCGGCGGCGGGCCGGACGGGCGTGCCGTGGATCGCGAGCGCCGACCACACCGTGTCGCGGGTGCCCGAACCCTTCTCCCGCCACAGCAGCGGAGTCCCGGCGACCTCGCGCAACGTCACCGCGCGCGGCCGCGTCGCCCACGGGTGACCCGGCGCGACCACCACGGCCAGTTCGTCGGTGACCACCACCCGGTTGCCCAGACCGGCGGGGGCGTGCGGGCCTTCGACGAAGCCGAGCGCGGCCGAGCGGTCGCGGACCGCGTCGGTCACCTGCTCGGAATTCGCCACGTCCAGTGCCACGGCGAGTTCCGGCCGTAGCTTGCGCAGCGCCGACAGCCAGTGTGGAATCCGGTGGTCTCCGATCGTCTTCGAGGCGACGACGCGCAGCCCGGGGTCCAGTTCCCGCTGGAGATCGGCCACGCCGTCCATCAGCGTCCGCCCCGCGGCCAGGACCGGCCGCGCGAGTTCCACCACGGCGTGACCCGCGTCGGTGAGCGTCGACCCCGTCGGCCCGCGATCCACCAGCCGCAGGCGCAACCGCTTCTCCAGCGCGCCGATCCGCATGCCGACCGCGGGCTGGCTGATGCCGTGCCGTCGCGCGGCCGCGCCGAGGCTCCCCAGCTCCGCGACCGAGACGAGCAGTCCGAGCACCTCGAGATCGGGCGTGCCCGGGGGAAACCTCATAAGCAGACCTTAGGAGGTCCGCGCCGATGGCCGCTACCGCGGGACCTCCCCGCCCAGCAGGATCGAGATCGGCGCCCGGCGAGGGCGCCTCCGCTGGGAGGAGAAGGACATGACATTCGTCGTCGGCGCGGCCTGCGTGGATGTACTCGACCGGGCGTGCCTGGAAGAGTGCCCGGTCGACTGCATCTTCATCGGGAACCGGATGGCCTACATCCAGCCCGATCTGTGCACCGACTGCGGCGCGTGCGAGCCGGCCTGCCCGGTCGAGGCGATCTACTTCGAGGACGACCTGCCCCCGGGACAGGAACAGTTCCGCGCCGAGAACCGGCGCTTCTTCGACGAGCCGCTTCCCGGGCGGACCGAACCGCTCGGGGATTCCGGGAGCGCCACCGCGACCGGCGAACTCGGCGTCGACACGGCCTACGTCGCGGCCTACGCCGCAGGCCCGGCGACGTAGGCCCCACGTCTCGGGTCAGGCGATCCGGCTCTGGCGGCGATCGACGGTCTGATGCTGGAGCTGGGTGAGCAGCCGGGTCAGCTTGCGCGACACGGTCATCTGCGAGATGCCGAGCCGCTCGGCGATGTCGGACTGGGTGAGCGAGTCGTAATAGCGCCACACGAGCAGCTGCCGTTCCTGCGGCGAGAGCCGGGCGAGCAGCGGCGCGACCGTCAGCGTCTGCTCGGTGAGCTCGAACCGCGGATCCTCGGCGCCGAGGGTGTCGGCGATGGTGGCGGTGCGGCCGCTGTCGCCGGCGGGCAGCGGGGTGTCCAGGCTGCGCGTCTGGTGCGCCTCGGCGGCCGCCATGGCCCGGGTGATGTCGGTGACGTCGACCTCGAGTTCGGCGGCCAGGTCGTAGGCGGTGGGGGAGCGGTGCAGCTTGCGGGTCAGCGTCTCGATCGCGGGACGGATCCGGGCGTGCAGCTCCTTGTCGCTGCGGGGGACGTGCAGCGCCCACGTCCGATCCCGGAAGTGCCTGCGCACCTCACCCATCACGGTGGGGACCGCGAAGCTGAGGAACGGCGCGCCCGTGCGGACGTCGTAGCGGTCGACGGCCATGACCAGCCCCACGCGGGCGGTCTGGATCAGGTCGTCGTGCGACTCGCCGCGCCCGGCGAAGCGGCGCGCGATGTTGTCGGCCAGGGTCAGGCAGATCCCGATGATCCGTTCGCGCAGCGCGGCGTGCTCGGGGGAAGCGGGGTCGGTCAGCGACCAGTGCACGAACAACGGCTCGACGTTCTCGTAGGTCCGGTCCGTCTCGGCGACGGGGGTGGTGTTCATCGGCATCGTTCAGCTCCTGGACATCTTCGGACCGGGTGGCGGGTCCCACACGCGATCCGGGTAATAACCGGATCCCGGAACCGTAAACACCGGATGCGACGCAGGTCACAGCCCGGGCGGAATCCGCTGGTGTGTAATGGTTCCGGTTCGCAGCGCGTCGTTTCCGTCCCGGGCAGCCGGGTAGTTCCGGAGATGATCGAGAAGCCACAGTTCTCACGGCGGGCCCCGACGCCACGGCGCAGGCGTGGATACTGGGCAGCGGCCCGCGGCGGAATCGCTCGCGCGCGGGCCGGGCTGTGCGCGTGAACCGGATGGGAGATGGAGATGACGGAGACGCCGCTGAGTTCCATCGCGTCCCGGCAGGCGCGGGTGACCAGGACCGCCGTCGAGGTACCCGCCGAGGTCGGCCAGCTGCTGACCCTGCGCGCGCTGGCGGACACGGTGTCGATGATCGCCGGGCTGTCGCTCGACGAGACCACCGACATCCGCGTCAGCATCGACGAGGTGGCGACCTGCCTGAGCAGGCAGTCGCTGCCCGAGACGATGCTGCGCTGCGCCTTCGACACCGATCGCGAGCAGGTCGTGGTGCGGATCACGGCGGTGACGGTCGTGGAGCACCCCATCGACGAGTCCGGACTGTCCTGGCAGCTCCTCGTCGCGACCAGCGACCGCATCGAACGACGCGTGCGCCCCGCCGCCGACGGGTACGAGGTGGAGGTGACACTGACCCACCACCGCCGCCACCGGGGATGACCCGGCGGCCGCGCGGCGGGTGAACCGCTGGGCCCCAACGCTTCCGCCTCACCGCCCCCTCCGGCGATACCACGGCGCCGCGGCCGGGCGCGGTCAGGTGAGCCGGACCGGCGCGCGAAGCCATCGGTTAGGCTTTCGCTACCTCTCGGTCCAGCAACCGGCCGACGGTGTCAGTTCGTGCTGTGGCGCGCGTGATCGGAGGCGTTGTGAACACCGTGGGATTTGTGCTGTGCGTCGGACGCACGGCGGAACGCCCCTGTCGGCAGTCCGTGGGGGCCCAACCGGTGCGCCGTGACACGGAGTGACGTGGTGAACGCCGATCTCTTCGCCCTCGAGACATCCCTGCGGCAGGGACCACAGGCCCGCATCCTGCTCGTCGAGGACGACCCCGGCGACGCGCTGCTGGTCGAGGAGATGGTCACCGACCTGGCCGGCGGACTCCGGCTGGACTGGGTACGCACCCTGGCCGAGGCGGGCGAGCGGCTGCGTGCCGAGGTGCCCGACTGCGTCCTGCTCGACCTGCACCTGCCGGACGCGCACGGCCTGGAGGCCCTCGCACGCCTGCACCAGATCGACGACCGGGTCGCGGTCGTCGTCATGACCGGACTCGACCAGGAGCAGACCGGCCTGGCGGCGCTGGCGGCGGGCGCGCAGGACTACCTGGTCAAGGGCCGCGTGGAGCCGGAGCTGTTCGGGCGCGCGGTCCGCTATGCCATCCAGCGCAAGCAGACCGAGCGCACCAGCGCCGCCCTGCAGGCCAGCCAGATGCGGGCACAGGAGAACGCGCGCCTGGAGCGGGGGCTGCTGCCGACGCCGCTGCTCGGCGCGCACCCGGCGGTCGAGGTGATCTCCCGGTACCGGCCCGGGCGCGACCACTCGCTGCTCGGCGGCGACTTCTACGACGTGGTCCAGGACCCGGACGGCATCGTGCACGTCGTCATCGGCGACGTCTCCGGGCACGGGCCCGACGCGGCCGCGACCGGGGTCGCCCTGCGGCTGGCGTGGCGCACGCTGGTCCTCAGCGGTGTCACCGGCGCGCGGCAGCTCGAACTGCTCGAGGAGGTCCTCGTCGCCGAGCGCGGTGACGAGCAGACCTTCGCCACCGCGACCGGTCTCCGGTTCGACCCGGCGACCCGCCGGGTCGGCATCCGCCGCGCCGGACATCCCGGCATGCTGCGCCGCGACCGGGACGGGCTCGGCTGGGTCGAGGTGCCCGGCGGCCCGGCCCTCGGGTTCGTCCCCGGCCTCGGCCGCTGGCCCGCGCACGACCTGACGCTCCCGGCGGACGCCGGCCTGATGCTGTTCACCGACGGCCTGTTCGAGGGCCGGGTCGGGCAGGGCTCCGAGCGGCTCGGCGAGGACGGCCTGCTCGCGGTGGCGAACACGCTGTCCGCCGAGCATCCCGAGGACTTCGTCGACGCGCTCATCGCGCGCGTGGAGGAATCGGCCGCCGACGCGGGCGGCCTGGACGACGACGTGGCCATCCTGTACGTGCGGTGGTCCGAGGAGCAGAGGCGGAATCCGCAGTGAGGCAACGTGTCCGTACCACGTCACGGGCGGTGAACCGTACGGCGGGCCTGACCGCCCAGGGCTGGTTCCAGCTCGTGCTGGTGTTCATGGTCCTCGCGGTCGCCGCCGGCGCCGCGGTGGGGGCCAAGGTCATCACCGACACCACGCGGGTGACCGACCGTCTGTTGGAACAGACGCTGCCCGCCTCCGCCGAGGCGTTCCGCCTGCAGGGCGCGCTGATCAACCAGGAGACCGGCATCCGCGGCTACGCGGCCACCGGCGACTCCCAGTTCCTCGAGCCGTTCGACATCGGGCGCCGCGAGGAGATGGGCGCGCTCGTCCGGCTGCGCGAGCTGCTGGCCGGACGCCCCGACCTGCTCGCCGACGCCGAAGCGATCGACGCGGCAGCCGAGCGGTGGCGCACCGAATACACCGAACCGCTCTCGGCGGCGATCTCCGCCTCCGGTGGCCCGTCCACCGACACCGCGAGCGCGGTGCGCGGCAAGACGCTGTTCGACGGGCTGCGCGATCAGTTCACCGTCCAGAACGAGCACCTGGTCGCCGCCATCGCCCGCGACAACGACGAACTGGCCGCCTCCCGCGCCACCCGCGACACCGCGCTGGCCGGCATCGTGCTGGCCTTCCTGCTGACCGGTGTGCTGCTGATCTTCCTGGTCCGGCGGCTGATCGTGCGGCCGCTGAGCTACCTGACCGAGTCGTCCCAGGAGGTCGCCGCCGGGAACTTCGCCCTGCACATCCGCACCGTCGGGCCCTCCGACATCGCCTCGGTGTGTGAGGCCGTGGAGGACATGCGCCACCAGATCGTCACCGAACTCGACTCCTCGCGCACCCAGGAAGCGCTGCTGCACCAGCAGAAGCAGGACCTGGCCGCGCAGGCCGAGGAACTGCGCCGTTCCAACGCCGAGCTCGAACAGTTCGCCTACGTGGCCTCCCACGATCTGCAGGAGCCGCTGCGCAAGGTCGCCTCGTTCTGCCAGCTGCTGGACAAGCGCTACGGCGACAAGCTCGACGAGCGCGGCAAGCAGTACATCGACTTCGCCGTCGACGGGGCCAAACGCATGCAGGTCCTGATCAACGACCTGCTCACCTTCTCCCGGGTCGGGCGGATGACCGACGGCGCCGAACGGGTCGCCCTCGCAGGCACCCTGGACGCGGCACTGTCGGCCCTCGCCGCGAGCATCGAGGAAACCGGCGCGGTGATCCGGCGCCCGGCGTGGCTGCCCGAACTGGTCGGCGAGCAGACGCTGCTGATCATGCTGTGGCAGAACATCCTCGGCAACGCCGTCAAGTTCCGCAAGCCCGAGACGCCGCCCGTCATCGAGATCACCTGTGCGCCCGACGACGCCGACGCGGGGGAGTGGGAGTTCACGGTGACCGACAACGGCATCGGCGTCGAACCGGAGTTCGCGGAGAAGGTGTTCGTCATCTTCCAGCGCCTGCACTCGCGCGACACCTACGGGGGCACGGGCATCGGGCTGGCGGTGTGCAAGAAGATCGTGGAGTTCCACGGCGGACGGATCTGGATCGATACCGAGTACCGCGACGGAACGCGCCTGTGCTTCACTCTGCGGTCCGGCGTCGACGCCGTGCCCGCGCCCCTCGACGAGAAAGAGGTCACTTCGTGACGGATCCCGGCCAGCCCATCGACATCCTCCTCGTCGAGGACGACCCCGGCGACGAGCTGATGACGCGCGAGGCGTTCGAGGACAACAAGATCGGCAACACCCTGCACGTGGTGCGCGACGGGCAGGAGGCCCTCGACTTCCTCTACCGCGCGGGCGAGTACGCCCAGGCGCCGCGCCCCGACCTGATCCTGCTGGACCTGAACCTGCCGAAGTACGACGGCAGGCAGGTGCTGGAGAAGATCAAGGCCGACCCGGATCTCTCGCTCATCCCGGTGGTGGTGCTGACCACCTCCGCGGCGGAGGAGGACATCCTGCGCAGCTACAAACTGCACGCCAACGCCTACGTCACCAAACCGGTCGACCTGGATCAGTTCATCGCCGCGATCCGCCAGATCGACGAGTTCTTCGTGCAGGTGGTGCGGCTGCCGCGCATCCGCTGATCAGCGGCGCGCGAGCAGCATCTCGACCACCGTGCCGGAGTCGGAGGACGCGACACGGAACCGGGTGCTGAGCGCGCGCATGATGTCCATGCCGCGCCCGCGCAGGGAATCGGCGTCGTGGTCGGGCGGTTTCCAGGAGCCGCGGTCGGCCACGGTGACGCGGATGTGCTCGCCGTCGACCTCGGCGGCCACCGCCACGGTGCCGCCGTCTTCGCGGTGGCCGTGCTCCACGGCGTTGGTACACGCCTCCGCGACCGCGAGGACGATGTCGAAGGCCGCGGCGTCCTCGACCGGGATGTCGGCGAGCCACTGCTGCAGGGCGCGGCGAACCCGGGACAGATAGCGTGCCTCGGCGGGAAAGTCCACGTGAAAGGGCTTCAGTGTGGTCTCCTGTCGAGGCGGGTGCGTCGTCGACACCTGATGCCTCCCTCTCGGTCTCGCCTACAGCGATACCCGGCTGATCGACATCTATGTCGAACTCGAGCTCGAGTGTGACACGCACCGCTCGTGATCCGAGTCCTGGTGCAGAATACCGCGCCCGTGCGGTCGACGGCCGTTTGCGGTCGGTGGGATGGGGTAGGTTGTCTGCGATCGATGCAATCTTCGCCGCGCCGGCGAAGCCAGTGGCAAGAGGTGGACAGTGACCGACGGTGACCAGGAGTTCGTGATGGCCGCAGCAGAAGTGTCCCGTGACCTCGACATCCAGGTCAGGGCCCACGAGGGGTTCGAGATCCTCACGGTACGCGGCGAGGTGGACATGGCCTCGGCCCCGCAGTTGCAGGCGGCCCTGCAGGACGCCCGCTCCCGCGGCAAGACCCTCGTGGTCGACATGACCCACGTCGGTTTCCTCGGTTCCGCCGGCCTCAGCGCTCTGCTCGTGGTCTCCAAGGGCGCCCCCGACCAGCTGCGCGTGGTCGCCTCCCGCGAGGTCGCCCGGCCGATCGAGCTGACCGGGCTGGACAAGCTGCTGTCGGTCTACGCGACGCTCGAGGCGGCCGTGGCCGCACCGGACACCACCGCCGTCTGAGCACCCGCTCCCGGCCCCGGCTCGAAGACGATGGGCCGGTTCGGCGGTGATTTCGGACCGATCGTTCTGACCGATCGTTCTGACGAAGAGTGCTCCGTCAGCCCAGGATGGACCGCGCGATCCGGCTCGCGTCGCGCAGCCGGTCGGCGGCGTCGGGCGCGCGTTCGAGCACCCAGACGCCCTGCAGGAACACGAGCAGGAACCGCGCCAGCGCCCGTGGGTCGGCGTCCGCGGCGAGCTCGCCCTGGGCGCGGGCGCGGGTGAGTGCCGAGTGCAGGGCCGACTCGGTACGCGCCCAGCTCGATTCGACGACCCGGGCGACCTCGGGATCGCCCGCGGCCAGCTCCACCGCGGCATTGGTGACCAGGCAGCCCAGATAGCGGTTCTCCGTGCAGGATTCGGTCACGAACAGCTCGATCAGCCCATGGACCAGCGGCAGCGCCGGACCGGTGCCGGAGAGCTGGGCGGTGATCCGTAGATCGACGATCTCCACGTGGCGCCGCAGCGCCTTCATGAACAGGTCGTGCTTGGGTCCGTACGTCGAATAGATGCAGGCCCGCGCGATGCCGAGATGGTCGACCAGGTCCGCGATCGAGGTCGCCTCGTAGCCCTGGCGCCAGAACAGATCCAGCGCGCGACCCAGCACCTCGTCGGGGTCGAATTCCTTGGTACGCGCCATGTTCGGAGCATAGCAACCGCTATTGCGACCGATCGGTCAAATATGGAACACTGCGGGGCGCTCCACACAATCGAACAAAGGACCTCTCATGTCGTTCAGCAAGTCGCTCGGCGCCTGCGCCGCGGCAGTGGCCTTCGGTGCCCTGCTCGGCGCGGGCCCCGCGGCGGCCGCCGCCGTCGAGCCCGCCCCGGTGGTCGCCCCCGGTGAGCCCGCGCCCGGCGGGACGTCGACGGGCAGCGCCGTCACCGACGCCTTCGCCGCGCTGGTGCGCACGATGCAGTGCGGCTCGGCCGCGCAGTGCCCGTACTGATCCGCACCGCGTGACGAACGGCCGGGGACACCGCCACGGAGTCCCCGGCCGGTCCGCGTCCGCGACCGGGGGCACGGCAGCGGGTACGTACTCCGCGCGCCGGTGGTCGCTGCTACGGTCGAACGAGTATCCGACACGGGGTGCCCCGCGACCGCGGGGCTGAGAACACACCCGCCGAACCTGTCCAGGTAATGCTGACGAAGGGATGTCACGGCGTTGCGCGCCCACACGAACACCGAGCGATTCACCGACCACCTGTGGTCGCAGACCAAGGCCCTGCGCGCCGCGATCGACGACCTGGAATTCCTGCGGCTCCTCGGCGAGGGCACGCTGCCCCTCGACGCGTTCCGCACCTACATCGAACAGGACTCGTTGTACCTCACGGGCTACGCGAAGGCGCTGGCCCTGCTCGCCGCCAAGTCCCCGGACCCGGCGACCGCCGCGTTCTGGGCGACCTCGTCCGCCTCGGCGGCCGCCGTCGAATCGGCCATGCACGACGAGCTGCTCACCGGCGGCGCGCTGCCCCCGCGGCAGGGTGAACCCGAGCACTCGCCGACCTGCCTGGCCTACGTCTCCTACCTGGTCGCCACCGCCGCGACCGAGCCCTACGCCGTCGCCGCCGCGGCGGCCCTGCCGTGCTTCTGGATCTACGCCGAGGTCGGGCGCGACCTCGCCCGCCGGGCCGCCTCGGTGATCGCCGCCGACCCGACCCATCCCTACGCCCGGTGGGTCACCACCTACGGCGCCGAGGAGTTCCAGAACTCCTCGGACACCGCCCGCGCGCTGGTCGACGCCGCCGCCGAGTCGGCGGACGAGCGCGACCGCGCGGCGATGGAGCAGGCGTTCACCCTCGCCTGCCGCTATGAGCTGCTGTTCTGGGACACCGTCCTGCGCCCCCAGCCCTGGCCCGCCGCGTGAACGGGCCGCTGCGCCGCGCGCTCGCGGTCCTCGTCGCCCTCGTCGCCGGCCTGTCGGCGGTCACGGCCTGCGCTTCCGACGACTCCGGCGACACGATCCGGTTCGCCCTGGACTGGACGCCCAACACCAACCACACCGGCCTCTACGTCGCCCTGCAGCGCGGCTACTTCGCCGATGCCGGTCTCGACGTGCGGATCCTGCCGTACAACAACACCTCCGTCGACACCGTGATCGACGCGGGCAACGCGGAATTCGGCATCAGCACCCACAACTCGGCCACCTTCGCCCGCGCCTCGGGCGCCCGGGTCCGCTCGGTGCTCGCGCCCCTGCAGCACTGGGCGACCGGCATCGGGGTGCGCGCCGACCGGGCCGACCTGGCGAGCCCGAAGAACCTGGACGGCAGAACCTACGCGGGATTCGGCGACCCGGGGGAGCGCGAGACCCTGCAGCAGGTCATCCGCAACGACGGCGGCAAGGGCGAGTTCACCTCCGTGACGCTCGGCTCGTCCGCCTACGAGGCCGTCTATTCGGGCAAGGCGGACTTCACCGTCTCCTACCTCGCCTGGGAGGGCATCGAGGCCGAACACCACGGCACGCCCATGCGCTACTTCCGCTACACCGACTTCGGGTTCCCGGACTCCTACGCCATCGTGGTCGACGGCAACGAGAGCTGGCTGGCCGCCAACCCGGATCGGGCGCGGAAGTTCGTCCAGGCCCTGCAGCGCGGCTACCAGTTCGCCGCCGACGACCCCGACGCGGCCGCCCGCGACCTCCTCGACGCCAATCCCGGCGCCTTCACCGACGAGGGGCTGGTCTTCCAGAGCCAGCGCATGCTGGCCGCCGAATTCATGAAGGACGCCGCGGGCCGGGTGGGCGGGCAGACCGCCCAGCAGTGGGCCGCCAACTCCGGATTCCTCTATCGGGGCGGCCTGCTGAACGGGCCCGACGGCAAGCCGCTGACCACCGAACCCGACTGGTCGACCTACTTCACCAATGAATACCTCGCCGCCCCCTGACCTGCCCGCGAGCGACCGGGGGCGGCCCGGACGCGGCGGCCTGCGCTGGGCGCTGCCGTCGGTGATCACCGTCGCCGTCCTCGTCGCCGTCTGGCAGATCTACGCCATGACCAGCGGGATCCGCCCGCAGGTGCTGCCCTCGCCGCTGCGGGTGCTGCGCCAGGGCTGGGCACACCGCGACGAGATCGCCACCCACGCGGCGGCCACCCTGCAGGTGACCCTGGCCGGGTTCGGGCTCTCGCTCGTTCTGGCCTGGACCCTGGCGATCGTCGTGGACTTCTCCCCCTGGCTGCGCCGCGCGCTCGTGCCGCTGTTCGTGGCCTCGCAGACCCTGCCCATCGTCGCCGTCGCGCCGCTGATGATCATCTGGTTCGGCTTCGGGCTGCTGCCCAAGGTCCTGGTGGTCGCGCTGGTCACCTTCTTCCCGATGGCCATCGGCCTGATCGAGGGATTCGCCGCCGCCGACCGGGACGCGGGCGCGCTGCTGCGCAGCATGGGCGCCTCCCGCGCCCAGGTCTTCCGGTACCTGCGGCTGCCTTCGGCGATCCCGCGCTTCTTCACCGCGCTCCGCATCGGCATCACCTACGCCGTCGTCGGCGCGGTCTTCGCCGAATACGTCGGTGCCAGCGCCGGTCTCGGCATCTACATGAGTCTGCAGAAGAACTCCTTCCGGACCGACCTCGTCCTGGCGGCGGTCCTGGTGACCGCGCTGCTGAGCATCGCGCTCTACCTGGCCACCTTCGCGATCGAACGGCTGGTCGCCCCGTGGTCGCGCGCGCGGAACGGGAGCGATCGTGCCTGAGCCGACCGGCGACCGGATCGTCGTCGACCGCGTCACGAAGTCCTTCCCCCAGCCCGGCCGGAACACCCCGGACCTGGCGGTCCTCGGCGGGGTGTCGTTCACCGTGCGGGCCGGGGAGTTCGTCACCGTCATCGGCCCGAGCGGCTGCGGCAAGAGCACCGTGTTCAACATGCTCGCCGGGCTGGAGACCCCGGACTCGGGCAGCATCGGTTTCGGCGCGGGCGGGAACACCGCCGGGCACTGCGCCTACATGCCGCAGAAGGACCTGCTGTTCCCCTGGCGCACCGTCCTCGACAACACCGTGCTCGGCCTCCGGGTGCAGGGCGTGCCGAAGGCCGAGGCCCGGCGCCGTGCCCGGGCGCTGTTCCCGCTGTTCGGCCTGTCCGGCTTCGAGGACGCGCGCCCGGACGAGCTGTCCGGCGGCATGCGCCAGCGCGCCGCGCTGCTGCGCACCGTGGTCCAGGACCGCGAGCTGGTGCTGCTCGACGAGCCCTTCGGCGCCCTGGACTCGCTCACCCGCACCGAGATGCAGTCCTGGCTCCAGGACGTCTGGCAGCGCTACCGCTGGATGGTCCTGATGATCACCCACGACATCCGCGAGGCGGTCTACCTCTCGGACCGGGTCGTCGTCCTCTCGGCCCGCCCGGCCACCGTCCGTCACGAGATGCGGATCGACCTGCCGCGCCCGCGCACGCTGTCGCTGCTGACCACGCCGGAATTCGTCGCCCTGGAGGAGGAACTCCTGGCGGTGCTGCACGAGCATTCCGGGCCGTCGGGCGCCGGATCCCGCTGACCACCCCGCGCCGCATCCCGCCGGACCGTCGCTCGGATCATCATCGCTGGTCACGGCGTGTTTATCGAGCAGAGGCCGGATCGTGCCCGCCGCGCGGAGCGTGCCCGGTAATGTCGGCCGGACGTGCGCGTCACATCCGGCCGAGGTTCCGGGTCTCCGGTCCTCGCCGACCCCGGAGGTGCAGAGATGGCGGATTCACCGATCGACGAGGGCGCCGGAACCCCGGTGCCCGGCGACGTCCTCACCCCGCCGACGGGCACGCCGGCCCTGCGTCCGGCCGACCGCCTCATCCACCCCGACACCGACGTGCCGGTCCGCGGCCCGAATCCCGTGCCGGTCGACACGGGACAGGTGACGATCGACCCCGTCCCCGAGCCGCCCGTGGCCGACGCCGCCGACGATCCCGCGCACGTCGCGATGCGCGCGCGGATCAAGCGGTTCGTGCTGACCGTCGTGATCATCGCCGCGCTCGGCGGCGCCCTCTTCGGCTACGACACCGGTGTCATCTCCGGCGTGCTGGTCTACCTGACGCCCGATTTCGGCCTCAGTTCCACCCAGGTCGGGGTGATCACCTCCTCCCTGCTGATCGGCGCCGCCATAGGGTCGCTGACCGGCGGGTGGCTGGCCGACCGGGTCGGCAGGCGCCGTACGCTCCTCGGCGCCGCCACCCTGTTCTTCGCGGGCGCGATCGCCCAGGCGCTGAGCCCGAACCCGGCCTTCATGGTCGGCACCCGGCTGCTGCTCGGCGTCGCCGTCGGCACCGCCTCGCTGGTGGTGCCCATGTACGTCTCCGAGATCGCGCCCGCCACCTACCGTGGCCGCCTGGTTTCGATGAACAGCCTGATGATCGCCAGCGGCCAGCTCCTGGCCTACATCGTCAACGCCCTGCTGGCGCCGACCGGCAACTGGCGGGTCATGCTGGCCATGGCCGCGATCCCGGCCGTCGCGCTGTTCGCCGGGATGCTGTTCATGCCCGATTCGCCGCGCTGGTACCTGAGCAAGGGGCGCGAGGACGACGCCCGCCGGGTCCTGCGGCGCTCCTACTATCCCGAGCACGTCGAACCGACCATCACCGAGATCGAGGAGACCACGGCCGCCGACCGGGCGGTGAAGGCGAGCCTGCGTGACCAGTTGCGCAAACCCAAGGTGCGCGCGCTGTTCTGGACCGGCGTCGGCCTCGCGCTCATCCAGCAGTTCGTCGGCGTGAACACCGTGGTCTACTACGCGCCGACGACCCTGACCCAGGCCGGGCTCGGCGACAGCAGCGCCGTCACCTCCTCCATCGGCATCGGGATCGGCGCGGTGCTCGGCGTGCTGGGCGGCATGAGCCTGGTGGACCGGATCGGCCGCCGCCCCACCATGTTCGCCGGTATGACGGTCATGATCGTGGCGCTGATCGCCATGGCCGCCGCCGAGGCCCTCCTGCCCGACGAGCCCGCCTCCGGCTACCTCCTGCTGGCCATGATGATCCTCTACATCGGCTCCTTCCAGGTCGGCGTCGGCGTGCCGACCTGGCTGCTGCTGTCGGAGATCTTCCCCGCGCCGATCCGCTCGGTGGCCATGTCGATCACCACCTTCCTGGTGTGGGCGGGCAATTTCGTGGTCTCCCTCGTCTTCCCGCCGCTGGGCGACCTGTGGGGGCCCTCGACGATGTTCGTCATCTTCGCCGCCGTCGGCGTCGCCTCGCTGGCGTTCTGCTACCGGCGCGTGCCCGAGACCAAAGGCGTGTCCCTGGAACAGATCACCGCCGCCGCCGAGAGCTGACCGGATCGAAGATCCCGCCACGCGCTGATTACCGCCGCGCGGACGGGGAATGTACCCACCGGTACATCGCATCGGTGCCCCGTCCGCCGGGCGGGCCACGCCAGGAGGTCAGCATGCCGTTCGCCGCCGCCCGACAGGACTTCGCCGCCGTGGCCGAGCCGCCCGCCGTCACAGGAGAGGACGACGACAGGGACGGCTCGCTGGTGGCCGGGCTGCGCGACGACCACCTGCGCGCGCTGCTGTCCACCGCGTCGGGCCTGTCGACCGAGGCGCTGCTGTGGCTCGGCGCGGCCGCGGAGTCGCTACGCCGCACCGAATCCCTGCCCACGGTGGGCTATTCCGCGCAGCTCTGACGCCATCGCCGGCATCCGACCACGACGGCCGGGGCGCCCGCGCAGGCGCCGCCCACGCGGGCCGACACCGGCCCGGACTCCCGGGATCGCGGTCAGCGGACGAAGAACTCGGCGTTCGGCCTGCGGAAGTCCCACGGGAGATCCTCCTCGGGCCAGTCCTGCTCGACCCCACCGTCGAGATGCCCCACCCCGACACCGACGATCACCCGCCACACGCGCGGTCGCAGACAGCCGATCACCAGGCACGGGATCGTTCCCGGTTCCCGTGTCGGGAAGACTTCACGACGCACGCGACCTCCTGCGGAAGGCGGTGCCTACCCGCCCGATTCGTCGCGGCCACCGCAGGAGTCCAGTATCGACGGCGCCGGCGGCCGGCGACAACCCAATTCCTCGTGGTCGCTGGTTCGGACCTCCGCCGTCGTCCGAACGGCGCGATGGAATCGCCCACCACACTCGCGCGCGTGACGCCCTGAGGTCTTCCTGTCGGGGGCGGTAGGACCGAGGTCCGCGCGTGGCGTGCAGTGTCCGAGCGGAAGGCACTGTCTCACCCGGATAACGGTGTGCCCCCTCGCCGACGTTCGCGCTGCGAGCGCGGTAGCCGGGACGTAGCTTGGCGGCCATGTCCGACATTCCTGCCTCCGGCCTGTTCGACAGCGTGTGGGACTGGGCGCACCGCAACGCGGCGGAATACCGCGACGAAGCGGCGTTCGTCGAGGCCACCACCGCCTGTGCCCGCCACCTCAACGATCGGGAGTTCCACGGCCGCACCGAAGCTCAGATCGCCGACCTCGCCGTCAGTATCGCCGGCCGCGCCTGGCAGCGCCGCGGCGAGCGTCCGCTCGGCCCGTGATCCGGGCCCGCCACCCGCCCGTCCGCGACGCGCCCCGCTGAGTGACCGCGGGCCCCACCGCGGTGCGGCGGCGAGACCTCGGCGGCGGCGCGGTCGCGCGTGCCGCTAGGAGCCGGCGATGGTGAGCTGCCCGGTGGCCCAGAGCACTTCGTTGCCGTCGCCGTCGTCGAGGCGGACGCTGAAGGTCGCGGTGTGCCCGGCGACGAAGCTGTTCCCGTTGAGGCTGGGCACCGGCAGGGTGAGAGTGACGGTCCGGCCGGTGCAGTTCGGGTTCGTCCGACCCGGACTCAGAGTGGATCAGTGCAATCCGCTGTACTGCTGCGTGACTCGGGCGTTCCCGGCGCCGTGGTGCTTGTCGCGGCCTCCGATGCGGCGACTGCACGACCGCCGTTTGGCAATGCGGGTGAGGCGGTGGTGCCGGCGACGATGGTCGCGGCGTAACCGGTGGCGCGGCGCGGGCAGCGGCAGAACCCCGCCGACGCCCGCAGGCGGCCCGAGGTGAGTCCTCGGGCCGCCCGTCCCGGCGTTGCGTGGGCGCCGCGGCACTACCCGACCGAGCCGGCCAGCCGGTCGGCGTAGGGGGCGACGAACTTCCCGACCAGGGGGAGCTCGGCCCGCGCCCCGCCGGTGTTGTTCGCCTGGACGATGGCCATGATCCACACGACCACCGTGAACACCCCGAGCGCGAGGCCGGCGAGGCTGAACACGATCCCGAGCGCCCCGACGAGCACCCCGACGACGGCGCCGATGACGCTGAGCGCGATGTTGAGGACCGAGACCGCGCCGAAGAAGACGACCGATTGCGCGGCATGGAATTTCACGTCGGGGTCGTTCTTGCCGACGAAGAGGAACACGAGGCCGGAGAGCCAGCCCAGCACGTAGGACAGGATCGCGCTGGTCTTCTTGTCCAGGCCGGAGGACTGGTTGGTGGGGTGCTGTGAAGAGGTCATGCCGATGAGTAGATCGGGCGGCCGCCACCTACCGATCCCAGGTTTCGGGAAGAACCGCAGGTCGCGGTGGGTGCGCGGGGGCGCGGGGCGCTCGGGGTCCGTCCCGTCCGGCGAAGGACCGTGTGGTCGCGTTACTGTCCGGTCTCATGGCGATCATCGAAAAGGCCCTGGCGGTCGAGCGGCTCGAACGGGACATCTTTCGTGGGGCGACCATCGAGTCGCAGTTGCCGCGGACCTTCGGTGGTCAGGTGGCGGGCCAGGCGCTGGTCTCGGCGGTGCGCACCGTCGACCCCGCCTACCGCGTGCACTCCCTGCACGGCTACTTCCTTCGCCCGGGAAATCCGCTGGAGCGCACCGTCTATCAGGTCGACCGGATCCGGGAGGGGCGTTCGTTCTGCACCCGGCGGGTCACCGGCATCCAGGACGGCCAGGCCATCTTCACGATGGCCGCGTCGTTCCATCACGGCGACGAGGGCCCGGAGCATCAGGACGTCATGCCCGATGTCGAGCTGCCGGAGAATCTTCCCGACGATTCGTTCAGTCCGGAACGGCAGTGGATCAAGCGCGAGTGGGAGGACTGGGACTTCGTCCTCGTCCCGCCCGACCGGGTCACCGACCGGGACGGCGTGGTCTCGGCCCAGCAGGTCTGGTTCCGCTACAGGCACCGGCTACCCGACGACCAGGTGTTCCACGTCTGCACCCTCGCCTACATGAGCGACATGACCCTGCTCGGCTCCTCCAAGGTCAACCACCGCGACATCCGCACCCAGGAGGCGTCCCTCGACCACGCCATGTGGTTCCTGCGTCCCTTCCGCGCCGACGAATGGCTCCTCTACGACCAGTCCTCCCCGTCGGCGGACGGCGGCCGCGCCCTCACCCAGGGCAAGATCTGGGACCGCGACGGCACGCTGGTCGCCATGGTCATGCAGGAAGTACTGCTGCGCACCGCGCAGTAGTCACCTCCCCGAAGGACGAGTCGGCGGCCGGAGATCACCCGAATCGGGTGAGGTGCGCGGGCGGGGGACGGGGGAGTGTTCGCGTGTGGGATCCGGTCCTTGTCCGACACACAGAACGGGAGACATCCATGAAGCTCGAGGTCGGCGCCGTCGGGGCAGCATCGATCGTGGCGGTCGCGCTGGTGATCGGGGGGTGTAGCTCCGGCGACGACGAATCCTCGTCGAGCCCCACCTCCACCGCCCAGGTCAGTCCGATGCGCAGCAGCGTCGCCGCGACGGCGTCGTCGGCGGTGAACTCCGCGCTCGACAGCGTGGAGCAGGGCGTCCAGAACACGATCAACAAGGTCCTGACCGCCGCGCCCATCACCTTCGATCCGGGCAGCTCCGACCTCGGCGCCACCCTCAAGGCGGTCGCGGCCGCGCTGCAGGGCAACGGCACCAAGATCGAGGTCACCACCTACGCCAAGGACTCCAACCCCGCCACCGCCGCGTCGCTGGCCAAGTCGCGCGGGGACAACATCGTGGCCGAGCTGGAGTCCGACGGCATCGACAAGTCGCGGATCACGCTGAAGTCCGACGGGAATCCCTCCGATTCGTCGATCAACGCCGATCAGGCGAAGATCACCGTCGTCGACGCCTGAGCCCGACCCGCCCGGCGCACGGCCATTGCGGGTGAACCCGCGTGCCGCGCGACCCCGACGGGTACGGTCGAGTCCACCGGCGACGATCACCGGCGCGGGCGCCCGAGCGCACCGCACCGTGATCGCGCGCCGGCCTCGGGTGGAGGCATCAGGCATCCAGTTGGGGACTATCCGCAAGGGAGCCTTGATGACCTCGGTCGGTAACAGCCGTCCCCTCGAAGACCACAGCGCGTTCGCGGACGTGCGGGCGGCCGAGAAGGCCTTCCGCGTCCAGCAGGACGCCCTGGCCGCGCGGACGGTCGCGGGACACTCCCACGACAGCGCCGACTGCGCGCGCCTGCTGGCCATGCTCGGCCTGGACAACGCCGAATCGAACTGAGCCCGCCGCCGGGTGCGCCTGCCTCAGTAGTCGATCGTGTCGCGGACTATGGGGGCAGGTCATGCGGCGCCCGCCGCGGCCGAGGTCGGATAACCTCGACGCCCTGCCTGCGCGGCGCGAGCGTCGGCCAGGCCTGCCGAGACGCGCCTACGTCCTCCGACCGCGGCACCATCGACGTCGCCGTCAGGCGCGTGGCGGCCACCCGACAGCCCCGGCTCGACGTCCACGCCTCGTGCCCCGAGTTCATAACGGCAAACGCCGAGTGATTGTCCCGGATCGGAGGGCGCTGTTAGCGTCGCAGCAGCCACTACCGGTGTCTTGCGAGGCGATGCGGAGGCGTGATGAGCGTTCTGTCCGACGATCTGCAAACCCTGAGTTACGAAGCGTATGTGTACCTGTATCCGCTGGTGACGATGGACGTCACCCGTCGTCAGGAAACGAACACCGCCGCCGGCGAACGGCCGGGCTTCGGCCCACCCAACCAGTTCCACCACCTGCGCCGATTCCCCGACGCCGACTTCCGCGCGGTGGTGCGCCCGAACTTCGACACCCTCTACTCCTCGGCCTGGCTGGATCTGCGTCACGGCCCGGTCCGGTTGCACGTGCCCGACAGCGGCGACCGGTACTTCATGCTGCCGATCCTCGATGCGTGGACCGACGTGTTCGCCAATCCCGGCAAGCGCACGACCGGGACCGGCGAACAGGACTACGTCATCGTCGGCCCCGGCTTTCGCGGTGAGGTGCCCGACGGCCACACCGTGATCGCCTCGCCGACCCCGCACGCGTGGATCATCGGCCGCACCCAGACCAACGGCCCGGACGACTACGCGGCGGTCAACGCCTTCCAGGACGGCCTGTCCCTCACCCCGCCCCCGGACGCGCCCCCGTTCCGGCCCGACCCGGACCAGGCCGACTCGATCGAACCGCTGCGCCGGGTCAACACCATGACGGCGGAGGAGTTCTTCACCCGCGCCGCGGCGGCGATGAAGGTCGATCCGCCGCACTACACCGACTTCTCCCAGCTCGCCCGGATCGCCGCCCTCGGCATCGTGCCCGGCCGCGATCTCGACCTGTCCCGTTTCGGCTCCGGTGACCGCGAGCAGATCGAGGCGGGTGTGAAGGCCGCGCGCGCCGCCCTGGCCGCGGCCCCGACGAAGCTGGCCGCGCCCGTGAACGGATGGGTGAGCATGCTCGGCTCGATCGGCGTGTACGGCAACGAGTACCTCACGCGGGCGACGGTCACGTTGGTCGGGCTGGGCGCCAACCCGCCCGAGGACGCCATCTACCCCCTGCTCGCCCACGACGCCGACGGCGATCCGCTGATCGGCCTCACCGACTACGAGATCCACTTCGACGCCGACGCGCTGCCGCCGGTGGCCGCGTTCTGGTCGATCACCATGTACGACGACGAAGGATTCCAGGTCGCCAACGAACTGGACCGATACGCCCTCGGCGACCGCGACCCGCTGCGCTACAACCCCGACGGTTCCCTCGACATCCTCGTCTCCCACACCGACCCCGGCCCGGACCGGCAGGCGAACTGGCTGCCCGCCCCCGCGGGCCCTCTCGGCATCACGATGCGCCTCTACGCGCCGCGCCCCCAGGTCCTCGACGGCACCTGGAACCCGCCGCCGGTCCGCAAGCTCCGCTGACCCCGATGCCGCCGGGATCGTCGCGCCCGCCGTCGGGCGAACCCGGACGGAGTGGCGGTTGCGGCGGATCGTGTCGGGTGGCCTGACCCGCCGGCTGCCCGTTTGCCGCGGCGAGGCCCGGGTATCGCGATGCCCATGACGCTGATCCCGGCCGCGAAGACGGCGCACCGCGGGCCGTCGAGGCCCACGCTCATCCGGACGGCGCTCGGCGTGTCGGCCGCGGCGATCGTCGGATCGGCGGCGACCGACCCGGGCAGCGCCTGGTACCGGAGTCTGAGCAAGCCGGGTTTCCAGCCGCCGCCCGCGGCGTTCCCGCTGGCGTGGACCCTGCTCTACGCCGACCTGGCGGTGATCTTCGCGCTAGCGCTGGACAACGCGCCCGACGAGCGGCACGCCACCCGCACGCGGCGGGCGCTGGCCGTCGACCTGGTGCTGAACGCGGGGTGGTCGCTGGTCTTCTTCCGGGCGCATCGCCTCGGCGCCGCCACGCTGATCGCGGCGGCGCTCACCGCGAGCAGCGCCGATCTGACCCGCCGCGCGGCCGCCGCGGACCGGCGCGGTCTCGCCCTCGCGCCGTACCCGGCGTGGTGCGCCTTCGCCACGGTGCTGTCGGCCGCGCTCTGGCGGCGCAACCGCCGCTGACGCCCGGCGTCAGCGGGAGAGTAGCTGCAGGATCGGGTCCAGTCGAAGGATTCGCCGCCCCGGCGCGCGGTCTCGTCGATGCGCCGCCAGGCGATCCGCAACGCCGCCAGACCGATCGGGACGTTGACGAGGAGGATCGATCGCCGGCCAAGGGCCTCGGTCAACAATCCGCCGCCGATCGGGCCCGCGATCACACTCCCGTGCTCCCTCTCGGCCTGTTCCGCGATGCGGCGTTCTGGGCATCCATCGCGAACGGCTTCGCCTTCCAGTTCGAGGCATACGGGCTACTGTTCCCGATCGCGATCTACCTACAGCGCCACCAGGGTTACGAGGCCCTCGCTGAACGCCGCTCGCCAGATCGGCATGGCCGTCGGGATCGCGGTCCTCGGGTTGTGCCTGGTCCGGGCGGACCCGTCGTCGGTGTGCGGGCCGGGATCGCCGGCACGGCAGTCGCTTTCGCTTCGATCGCGGTGTCGGCCGCTCGCTACCTGCCCCGGCGGCGGCATCCATGACACGCGGCGACTCCCGGCTCGGGAGTGGCTGCCCGGTAGCCGATTCGCCGGGATGCGCGTCCGGTGCCGGATGTCCGGTTCGTCTCCCAGCGTGAACCCGCAGGGCCGAAGCACTCCCGACGAGGTATTCGGAAAGAGGTAGCCGGGGCCGGATCGAAGTCTACGATCCTACTGGTCGCGCGATGTCCAGTGGTCTACACGGGATTTCGCCACGGTGCTACGACGGAGTGGATGTAATGGCTCGGATCCTGATGGCGGTCGCCTCGGTGTTGGCCGGCTCGGCGGTGCTCGCCGGGTGCGGAGGTGCGGATGACGGGATTCAGCGCGCGGCCTCCACGTCCGCGGCGGGCATCACCAGTGCCGCGGTGACCTCCACCGCGATACCGCCCGAGCAGCTGCGGGCGAAGGCGTGCGCCGAGATGCTGCCGAAGCTCGAGAACATGCGGATCCAGGAACCGTCCAAGAGCAGGGCGCAACTCGTCGAGGCTGCGATCGCGGTGTTCTCCTCCTGGCCGGCGTTCCAGGAACTGAGTCCCGAGGAGCAGGCCGCCACCATCGAAGGCTCGCGCGACGCGATCAAGGGCGAGTGCGGATGAGGCGCCGTCGCGGGTCGATGCGCGCGTGCCGGGCCTGATATCGGTGCGCACGGGCGCGTGCACTCGTCGGTGATATTTCTGTTCGTCCACGTATTCGGGTCGCCCGATTCCGGGTGCGACCATTCTTGACGAGCAATTCTTTCGGCCCGCGGTGGCGTCGCCGATTGCCGCTCGGCCGGCGGGCGGTGCCCCACTCGCCGCTGCGGCGTGAATCGGGGAACCGTTCCGCTCCGGCCGACCTCCCGTGAAAAAGCCGGCCGTATCCGACGTCGGCGGCCCCGCTCTGTCAACGGCGGTGCGGGGCCGACGGCGACTCCCGGACGGGTGCCATCGGCTCGTCCCGGCGGAGGCGCTCGACCAGGGATGCCGGTGCCCGTCGAGGCCAGCCTGCCGTCCGGCGCGGCGCGACGCGACGTCGGGTGGCGTTCCCGGGTGAAAGTGATTTGCGCCGAGTAAATGCGCAGGTCTCCGCAATTCGACTCGACAATAGAGCGGAATATCTTTCGGCGGTTAGCTAACCGGGGTGAAAATCTAATAGCGGATATTAATGGCTACGAAACGTCGGGATTCGCGAATTCCGTCCATGAAAAGTTGGACGGGCGCTATATTTCATGCACACCCAATTAGCGGTACGACGAACCCGTCATTCCGCCGCTCGATATTCCGGGAGATCGCCATGAGCTCGACCTCTTCCCTGCTGCGCACCGCCTTTCTGGCTCCCGTGGCAGTCGCCACCGTCTTTTGTCTGGCCGCTCCGGTCAACGCTGCCCCGATCAGCGTGAACTGGAGCTGCCGGGGCACGATCTTCGGTATCGGCCAGACCTCGAGCATGACCACCTCGGTCACCGGCACCGCGCCCGCCTCGGCGGCGTCGGGCTCGGCGGTCGCCATCACCATCACGCCGGGCGCCTCGTCCGTGCCCAGCTCGGCGTCGGGCTTCACCGTGAACAACATCAGCAACCTCAAGATGACCATCCCGACGCCGGCGAACTCGACCCTCGTGTCGGCCACCGCCTCCGGCGGCAGCGTGGCGGGCACCGTCGCCACCTCGGGCGGGAACGTCGTGCTGACCGTGCCCGGCCCGATCCCCGGTGGCACCAGCTTCACGCCGCCCGCGGTGACCATCAACGTCACCGCAGGCGCCGCCGGGACGCCGATCACCAGCAAGTACGCGGGCACCAGCTACACCAGCCCCGGAATGACGATGACCACGAACGTCTCGTTGGTCGGCAACGTCGCCACCGCGTGCTACCCGAACCCGTCCCCGACCCTGACCACCACCACGGTCTCCTGACAGGTCGGCGGGCGCGGCCTCACGAGAGTCGCGCCCGCGTGGACGCCTTCGGCGAGCATCATCCGGACCGGGCCGCAGCGGCGGCCCGGTCCGGCCGTGCCCGGCCGGGTGCGCCCGCCCCGATGATCCCGCGCGGGTTCATCTTCCGAGTGAGCGATGGGAAAGCCTGTGTGCCCGACGACAAGCGAACCCGCCCGTATCTCCGTCGAGCTCAAACGAGCGCTGGAGTTCTATCACGGAACCGTCGAGGACCTGGTCCGCGAACTGATCCGCGTGCTGGGAGTGAACGAGACCGACCGCCGAGCCCTGGAGATCGTCCTGCTCGAGGAGGAGAAGTCCACGACGCCGGGAATGCTGGCCGAGCGCCTGGGTCTCACCTCCGCCGGCGTCGCCATCATGCTGAATCGATTGGAGAAGCAGGGCTATATCGCCCGATCCCTGCACCCGACGGATCGCCGCCGCGTGATCGTGATGGCCACCGAGCTCGCCGCGCGGCGCGTGCAGGAACTCGTGGTCCCGATGATCGTCGAGAGCTACAAGATGCTGCTGAGCTACTACGACGAGGAGGAACTCCGCCTCATCGCCGACTTCCTCACCCGCGCGGGTGAACTGCAACGGGTGCACCGGCAGCGCCTGCGCGGCGTCGACCCCTACCCGAGGCCCTAGACCGGGCCTGCCTTCCTCGGCCCACGCGCGCAGGGCCGCGCAGACGAGGTGATTGCGCCGCGGCGGCGCGGGGTATCGCCCCGACCGAACGGGAGGTGGGCGTGGTGATCGAGCACGCGAGGGCCGATGCGGGCGTGAGGGTGAAGCGGCGAGAGATCGAGGGCCCGTGGGCGTTACGGTCACGGACCTGGTGGGGAGTGCTGCGGCGCACGGTCGCCGAGGTCTTCGGTGACACCCTGCCCGACTGGGCCGCCGCACTCACCTACTACAGCGTGATCTCGTTGTTCCCCGGGGTCATGGTCGTCTCCGCGCTTCTCGGCCTCGCCGGCCCCGACGCGGGCCGGACGCTGATCGACACGATCGACCAGCTCGGCTACGGCGGCACGAACTCCGTTGCCGTGCAGGTGCTCACGCAACTCCAGGACGCCCGCTCCCTCGCGGGGCCGCTGGCGATACTGGGCATCGCGACCGCCCTGTGGACCGCGTCGGGCTATGTCGGGGCGTTCGTGCGCGCCTGCAACGTCGTCTACGACACCGACGAGGGCCGCCCGATCTGGAAGACGATTCCCCTGCGGCTCGCGCTCACCGCCGCGCTGGTGGTGCTGGTCGTGGTGTGCGCGGTCGGTGTCCTGGTCTCGGGGCGCGTCGCCGAGATCGTCGGCGCGTGGCTGGGCGTGGGTTCGGCCACCGTCACGGTGTGGGGCATCGTGAAATGGCCGGTCCTGGCGATCCTGGTCAGTCTCGCCTTCGCGCTGCTGTATTGGGCGGCGCCGAACGCCCGCCAGCCCGGGTTCCGCTGGTTGAGTCCCGGCAGCGTCCTCGCCGTGGTCCTCTGGGTCCTGGTTTCGGCCGGGTTCGCCTTCTATGCCACGCATTTCGGGTCCTACAACAAGGTCTACGGCTCCCTGGCCGGGGCGGTGGTGTTCCTGGTCTGGCTGTGGCTGACCAATATCGCGATCCTGCTCGGCGCCCAGTTCGACGCCGAACTCGCCCGAGGCCGCAACATCGACCGAGGCGCACCACCCGATCAGGAACCCATCCTGCCCCCACGGGACGCCCCGGAATAGCGTCCGCCGCCCCGCGAAGACAGGTCAGACTCGGGAATCGGCCTCGACCAGAGCCTGGTACTCCGCCGCGCCGAGCAGACCGGTCAGCGGGCACCACGGCTCCACCCGCAACAGCCAGGTGTCGTAGGGGCTTTCGTCGACCGCGCCCGGGGAGCGGAACGCCTCCGGGTTGGTCTCCGCGACCGCGCCGTCGACCGGGGCGTCGAAGCTGCGGTAACCCGCCACCGCCGACACCTCGAAGCCGGTACTGCCCGCCTGGACCGGTGCGCCGATCGACGGCAGGACGAGTTCGACGATGTCACCGAGCAGTTGCTGCCCGTAGTCGGTGATCCCGATGGTGACCGAGCCCTGCGGTTCGGTCCGCACCCACAGGTGGTCCTCGGTGTACTGCAGATCAGCTGGCACGGGCAAAGCGAAACTCCTGTCGACGGTTCGATTCTCGGTTTCGGTGAAGCCGCTCACAGGGTAGCGGCGGCGTAGCCCGCCCGGCGCTCGCGGGGGTCTCCGGGTGATCGGCGGTCACCCCCTCGCAACGTGATCCATGGGCCGTGCCGGGCACGGGGACGCTCGCCTCAGCGGGCGGCCTCCACGACCATGGGCGCGATCGGGCACCCGGCCGGATCGAACAGGTCACGACCGCACGAGTCGCAGGCGCCCTCATCGGGAGCCGTCTCCGTCTCGGGCAGCTGCCACACGTTCATGCCGCCGCACGGGCAGTCGATGATGTACAGCAGTTCGGAAGCGGGCCGATCCAGGCCCCACGCACGCGCCGACGCCGCCGACCGGCGCATGACGCCGATGCGATAGGTGTCGTCGCCGGACCGGAGTTCGCCCAGCGCCAACCCCGCGCCGGCCAGGGCTTCGTCCACCGCCCGCAGGATCGCAGGCACCTGCGCGCCGCGATCGAGGTCGGCCTCGGCCGCGCGCCCGGCCGCGGACTCCACCGCGGCCACGACCGCGCGGCCCTTCCCGAAGGCCGCCACCCGCGCCGCGACGAACTCCGCGATCTGTCCGGCGGTTTCCTCGCCCGCCCAGTCGACCGGCAGCAGGACCCCCAGCCGGATCAAGGAATCCACCGCATCGGTCGCGGTGGGCCGGAGCCCCTGCTCGCCCCGCGCGAAGAAGTACGCCACATCGCTCACGCCGCCAGCATACGAACGATCAGCGCGACGCCCGGTTTCTGCGCTGGATCGACGAGCGCTCGGCAGGGCACGCCGCGCCGGAGGATGCACGAACCGCACGGTGGCGTCCCTGTAGCCGAGGGCGTCACAGCCCTGGCGGTTCGGGCACGTCCCGCGTCCACAGCCGGACGGAGGTGTTCGGATCCAGGGCACCGGACTACCCGTCGGCGGCCCGCGTGCCTGTCAGGCGTTCGCACGGAACCTCGGCACGGGGAACGGGCCGAGAGGGGCTATATCGAGAGGCCGGAGTCGATTCCGTCCACGGCGCGCGGCGGCGGGCGGGACGGATCATCGACGAAGAAGCCTCTCTGATCGTGGCGCAGGACGCCTTCGCACCAGCCGACCGCTTTGCAGACCACGTGGTCGACGATGCCGTCGCTCTCCAGGACCAGGACCCGGTCATCGGGGAACAGTCGCGACCGCGGGATCTCCGCCTTCGCCGCGGCCGCTTCTTTTTCTTCTGCGCATCGGATGCGGAGCCCTTCGTAGCGATACTGGAGTTTCATCGCCTTGACCGGTTTGAACAGGATGTCGATCGTGGTGCCGTTTCCGTTGCGGCCGACGTCGCTTCGCAACAGCAGCTGCCCGTGGCTGACCGTGTAGGCCCAGACGGAGAAGCTGCGATCGCTGCGGAACAGCTCGGCGCCGGGTTCGAAATGGTGGTCCTTGTTGAGCCAGGACATCTCGTGCATGCCTGGATTGTGGCGCTCGGCGTGACCGGGGACAACTGGATTACGCGCCGGTGCGCCCGGTGCGGGCCTGCCGTCCACCGGGCATCGCGGCGTCGCCGGGTGGTCGCGTGCGGCGGTGTCGTGCGCGTGCGGTCCGGCGCTGATTCAATGAACCGGTGCGCGCAGACCTTCGGCTCCGAGCTCGGCTGAGGCCGGACCACTGGTCGGGTGGCGTTGCGCTGGGTCTCCTGGTCGTCGCGACGGCGGCTCTGTTCTGGAGGATGAATCAGCCCGGCGATGAACTGCCACCTCCGGTCGTCACGATCGGCAGTTTCGCCGGGCCCGCCGCCCTCGCGATCATGGCGTCGCTCGCCGGTGTGATGATCGGTCGCCGGGTGGGCGTCCGACCGTGGCTCGCCGCGGTGGCGTTGCGGCTCTCCCTGGGGTTCGTCGTGATGTGCGCGGCCGGTGCCGTCGGCTACATCGTCCTGGCGCTGTCGGCGCTCGACAGCCTCTCGAACTTCTGACGGTTCCGCCGGCTCGGCGCGTAGGCGGTGTCGTTCAGAGCTCGCGATCGAACCAGATCTGGTCCCGGAGCGGGATTCCGTCGATGTCGACCGATTCGGGATAGCCGGTGTCGGGCGTGAAGGCGTCACGGACCACGTGGCTCATGCGGAACCCGCAACGTTGGTAGAACCGCAGGTTGTCGATATCGGCGGTGGCCGTGGCGAGTTCGATCCGCTGCGCGCCGGCTCGGCGGGCCTCCGCGACGGCGTGCTCGAGCAACCCTCGTCCGATGCCGACTCCGCGCCACTGCTCGGCGACGGCGAGGGTGAGCACTTCCCAGCGTGCGCCTCCCGGATCCCGGACGGCTTGGACGTGCCCGACGATCGCACCGTCGGCGGCGAGCGCCACCCACACCTGCCCACGGTCGAGGTATCCGCGCAGCCGGGTCTCGGAGTCCTCGGCAAGCCGGAACAGCCACTCGATCTCCCGGCGGGGGCGTTCGCCGCCCCGCCGGGCCCGGGTATGGCCCTCCTGCCCCCGGGACGACTTCCGCGCCGCCCTCGCCAGCCGACGCACCACCGCGCTGTCACCGACGCCGCCGACCCCGATCAGCTCAGGAACTCCGCGATCCGCGCCCGCCACGTCGCCCGGTCGGCCGGGCTCGCAGCGATCACTGCCCGACCGCCCGGCAACAGCTCGGCCAGCTGCTCGGCGGTCTCGACGGGATGGACCGGATCGCCGACCCAGCCCAGGATCAGCGTCGGGTGGGGCAACCGCGCCAGCTCGGACCGGCCGGGGAGATCGGACCGACCCATGCCCCGCATCACCGACGGCAGGACGGCGTCGGCGACATCGGGCACGATCGGCCACGCGCCCGCCTCCGCCAGGGCCGGGGGCGCGGGCATCGCCCCCATCGCCGCCCCCATCGCCGCCTTGCCCGCCCGCTCCACCAGGTCCGCTTGCGCGAGATAGGATTCCGCCTGCGCGCTGCGCGCCTCCCACGCCGTGGGCGGGATGATCAGCACCAGCCGGGTGAACCGGTCGGGTCGACGCACCGCCGCCTGCAGCAGGCTCGCCGCGCCCATTGATGCCCCCATCCCCACGATCGGCGACTCGGGCTGCACCCGGTCGGCCACGGCCAGCAGATCCTCACCGAGGCGCTCGTACAGGTAGTCGTCGGCGACGGCCCGTCCCCCCGAGAGACCGTGCCCGCGGGCGTCGTACCGCACCAGCCGCAGCCCCGGCGGCAGCGCCTCCCGCAGGATCACGTGGCCGAGCCGGTCGTCCTCGGCGCGACTGAGGAACGCACCGTGCGCGTACAGCGCGACCGAACCGGTCCCGGCCTCGTCGAAGGCCAGGTCCACCCCGGGCCGCGAGGTCGTCGGGGCAGCGGGTGTGTGCGTCATCGTCGTGTCCTCTCGTGGCTGTGCCACCACGGTAGGCACCCGGCGCCCGGGCCGAATCAGTCACGCATAGGTAGTTTCTCGGGACCCGATCGGCAGGTCAGGCATACGGCGGTCGCTGCCGGGCGGTGCCGGCGTGCGATTTCCGCGGCGGCCCTCCGGCGAGACACGCCCGTGTCCACCGCCTCGGCCCGCCGGCGGTGAGAATGGCACTGTGGCGAGTGTCGAAGAGTGTCGTGTGGTCTGGATGGACGGACCGTCATGACGGCGTCGGGGGCGGCGCGGTGGCGCGGTGGGGTGGTGTTCAGCCCGGGGCTGATGGCGTTCACCGGGGGCATCGGCGACACCGACGCGCACGCGCACGCCGCGGTGCAGGTGCTTTTCGTCGCCCGCGGCGCGCTCACCCTCACCGATCCGGCCGGGCGCACCACGCCCGCGCAGGCGGCGATCATTCCGCCCGGTGTCGGCCATCGGGTGGATGCCGAACCCGGCACCAGCGGGTTCGTCGCGTTCCTCGACCCCGAGTCCGTGACCGCGCGGGCCGCCGTCGAGCGGTTGGCCGGACTACCCGGCGATCACGCCACGAGCTGGGTCGCTGCCGCGCGCCCTCGCCCGCCCTCGCCGCGCACCGCGGCTCGACCGCGGCGCGCGCATCAGGTCGTCGGGGCGGCGCTGCGGGCCGCGGCCGACTGGCCGGGCGGCCCACCCGCGCTCGGCGAACTCGCCACCCGGGTCGGGATGTCCGGCAGCCGCCTGTCGCACGTGTTCACCGAACACGTGGGGTTGCCGTACGCGGCGTGGCGGCGGTGGACCCGGCTGCATCAGGCCTTCGCCGTGGTGCGCGCCGGTGGCTCCCTGACCGAGGCCGCCCACACCGCCGGGTTCGCCGACAGCGCTCATCTCACGCGCACCTGCCGCGACCTGATCGGCATCACGCCCACCGAGGCGCTCATCGCCACCGGCTGGCGGCCCGCACCCACGGGCCGCGGCGAAGTCGGCTGATTTCTTCAAGCCCCCACCCGGCCGGGACGCCACGCTGAGACCCATGACGTCCACGCTCGTCCACCCCCTCATCCGCTACGGCTACGTTCCGTTCATGCTGCTCGGCGTCGACGGCGCCGGCATCGCCCTGGCCGCCTCCGGCGCGCCCAAGGCCTGGTTGATCGCCCTGCTGGCGGTCGCGGTCGCGGTGTCGTTCATCGCCGAACGACTGCTGCCGTACCAGGATTCCTGGAACACCTCCCACGGTGACCTCGGCCGCGACACGGCCCACGGCTTCGTCAACGAAACCCTCATCCTCGCGAGCGTGGCCGCCGTCCCCGCCCTCACCGCGCTCGTCCCCGGCGACGGGATCTGGCCGCACGACGCGCCGTTCGTCGTGCAGGTGCTGGCCGCAGTCCTCGTCGCCGATCTGGGGATCACCCTCACCCACTACGCCAGCCACAGGATCGGGGTGCTGTGGCGGTTTCACGCCGTGCACCACAGTGTCACCCGCTTCTACGGGCTCAACGGCCTGATGAAACACCCACTGCACCAGACGATCGAGACGATCGCCGGGGTCACCCCGCTGCTGCTGGCCGGGATTCCCGTACCGGTCGCCGCCGCGCTGTCGCTGGCGGTCGCGGTGCAGTTGCTGTTGCAGCACTCCAACGCCGACTACCGCGTCGGACCGTTCAAGCACGTGCTGGCCCTCAACGAGGGCCACCGCTTCCACCACCTCAAATGGGCCGGCGTCGGCGATGTCAACTTCGGGCTGTTCACCCTCGTCTGGGACCACCTCCTGCGCACCTACAGCTTCGAGCCTGCCCGCCGGTTCACCAGCGCCGACCTGGGCATGGCCGCGAAACCCGACTACCCGGCGGGCTACCTGGCGCAGCTGGCGGAACCGTTCACCCGTCACAGCGGCTGCCACTTCGCGCCCGACACCACCCGCCCGGACGATCGCTCGCCGAGCGGGTCGGCCCCGTTCAGCGTGCCGGGAGAACCCGGCTGAGAACGTCGCGCGCGTCGCCCGCCACGGGGGTCAGTGTTCGAGTAGGGGAACGACGGCGCGGGCGAACTCCGCCGGCTCGGCGCTCGCGCCGACGTGATTGCCGGGCAGGTCGATCAGGGGAAGTCCCAGCCGATCGGCGAGTGCCCGGGTGGCCCGGCGCGCCATCTGGTGATGGCTCAGCGCGCCCGCGCAGAGTGCGACCGAAGCCTGGCGGGTCGCTTCGATGTCGGGCGTGTAGAAGACCGTGGGGCCGGCCATGCGCCCGAGGAAATAGCGGTTCTTGTCGAGTTCCCCGGCCGGCAGCTCGGGGAGAGTCGTGTGTGTGGGCGGAACCTGGTCCGGGCCGGTGTGGTGGCCCGCGCCGCTGAGGTCGAAGAACTCCTGCACCGCCCGTTGCGGGTCGGTTTCCGCCGCGGCGAACGCCGCCCGGGCGCGGTCTGCCAGATTCCCGTCGGCCAGGAGGGAAACCAGGGGCGGCTCGTGCAGTACCGCCCGGCCGACCAGATCGGGTCGCCGCCTGATCAGCTCCAGCAGCGTGACCGCACCCCCGCTGGTGCCGACGAACAGCGCGGGCCCTCCGGTGAAGCGGTCGACCAGTGCGGACAGGTCCTCGGCAAGGACCTCGGGCGTGGGCGCGGCCATCCCCGGCGCCGCGCGGCTGGCGCCGATGCCGCGTGGGTCGTGGGTGACGACCGTGTATCGGCCCGCGAGCTCTTGCACCAGGGCCGCGAAACCGGCTCGGCCTGCGGGCGCGCCGACGAGGAAGAGCAGTGGGCCCTGGCCCTGACTGCTGAAGGCGATCGTGCAGTCCGGGCGGCGGAGAAGTTCCGGAGAGCTCGCGATCCGATCGCTGTAGTCCGCGATCTTGCGCGTGATCACGTCGAGCGCGCGGTTGAGTTCCTCGCGTCGTTCTCGGACGCGGCGGCGGTGAGCGGCGAGCAATTCCAGCCGGAAGCCGACGGGATCGGTGACAGTGTCGTCGGCGGCGGTGAACTGAGCGATGTCGGCCAGCGGCATTCCCGTCTCACGGAGATGAACCAGCATGTCGATCAGCTCGATATCGGCCGTCGTATACCGGCGACGGCCCGCGCTGTCACGCCGGGGAGGTGGCACGATTCCGTGACGTTCGAAGTAGCGCAGGGTGTCGGGCGCCAGACCGATCCGCGCCGAGACCTCCGCGATGCCGAACAATTCGTCTGACTCATCCATGCACCCAAGCCTCGGCGTTGGACCCCGGTCCAAGTCAAGTGGTGCCCGGCCGTGGATGCGCCGGTCGCGACCGGTCCGCCAGGGCGTCAGCGGATTCCGGGCTCAGCATCCGTCTTCGGTGGGCAGGGGCTGGGTGGGATCGAAGTAGGCTTCGGCGGGTCGGTCGGAGGGGGAGCCGGTCCAGGCGGAATTGGTGTAGTTGGGCGCGGTGAAGCCCCGGTGGCCGAGGGCGCAGCCGACGGAGTACTGATGACCGTTGATCTCGCCGTAGTGGATGCCCTGGGACTCCGCGTCGTAGGCGGGGTCGTCGACCCAGTGGTAGTCGGCTTCCCAGCGGTCGACGGCGACGATGTCGAGGGGGCCGTCGAGCAGTTCGGGGTGTGGGGCGTCGAAGGCGTAGGCGACGAGGTAGTTGGTGCGGATGATCAGTTCGCCGTCGTCGTCGAGGGCCGTGGTCATGGTGCCGGTCACCCGGGGTGTCACCGGCAGCAGCGGGTACTCGGTGGCGATGCGCACCGCGACCCACCAGGTCTCGGCCTCGGTGCCGGGCCGCAGGCGCGGCCGGATCTCCTCGGCTTGATGCGGGGCGAGCAGCGCGAGAACCGGTTCGTAGTCGTGTCGTTCGATCACCTGGCGGTCGAGGCGGGCGGCGACGATCAGTGCCCGCACCTTCGCCATGGCGGCGCCGACCTGTTCGCCGGAGTAGCGCCCGATCGGGGCAGGGGGCGGTGCAACGATGCCCCGTTCCCCTTCGGCCCAGTCCTGGGCGGGAGTGTGTTCGTAGGGGTGGGCCAGGTCGACGCGGGCGCGTTCGTCGAGCCGGGTGGTCGTCGTGGTCGTGGTGGCCGAGTGATCGGAGCCGGGCGACCGTATCGACAGCAGGCACACCGCGCCCAGCAGGACCGACACGGCCGCCACCACGCCGATCGTCGTGCGGCGGCGCCTCGGGACCGGACGCGGTCGGTGTTCGTGGATCAGCTGTCGCGTGGTCTCCGGGACGAACGGATCCGGTGGCAGTTGATACATCGCGGATTCCCCCTGGATCGATCTCCTCACCGGCGTGAGGTCTGGCTAGGTCACGGCGACGACCATGACGGTGACGGCGATCGTCGCGGCGCCCAGGAGCAGCAGGACCCATTCGACGGCGCGGCTGTAGCCGTCGATGACCATGCGGGCGGGGTCGGCGGGGTCGTAGAAGACCGTCACCTGGGTGCCCGGCCGGTAGTGACCGATCCACGACTTCCCGACGGCGGCGGTCGCTTCGGCGCGGCCGCCGTCGGGAAGCTCCCATACGACGACGGGGTGATAGAGCGTGCCCGCCCGGCCCGCGCTCTCGTGCAGGCGCACGACACGCCCGTGTGCCGTGGCGCCGCGAGTGCGCAGCAGGCGTGAGCGGCGCAGCATGGTGGCACCGACACCGGTGAAGAGCAGGCCGACGCCGAGCGGGAGGAGAGCGAGGGCGTTCATTCAGCAGTGGTGGACGGAGACGACGGTGTGCAGGTGCGGATCGAACCCCTCGGCGATGCGGGCGGCTTCGCGCAGATGCTCTTGTGCGGCAGGGTGTTCGAGCATGGCGTGGAAGTCCTCGGTCGTGCGCCACTGGGCGTAGTTGACGACCCGTTCGCCGTCGAGGCTGGCGTGGATGTTGGCGGCCACGAACCCGGGCCGGTGCCGGATCACTTCCTCGGGTCGGGTTCCGGGATCGGGACGGTCACCGCCCCGCCGGCGGGACCGGTGCCGTGGTCATCGGGGTGGTCGAGACCACGTGGGCCGGGAGGTCCGGGACGTGGCTCTCGTCCCTGCAGCCGCTCACCGTCAGCGCGACGCCTGCGGCGAGGCTGCACGCGAGCATCGCCCCGACGGTCGTCGGCCGTGCGCGGCTCATCGGGTGATGTAGCCGGTGTACGGGCCACCGACGCAGATGAGCCCGTCGAGGTGGCCGCCGGTGTCCAGGCACACCTGGGCATCGATCGCCGTGTGATCGCCCTCGAATCCGGACTCGGCCGCGGCCGGTCCACTGCACAGAACCACGACCGCGACCGTGCCGACAGCTGTTGCCGCCGAACGCATCACCGATTTCATGCGCCCTCCCCACCGTGCCCGGCACGTGCCGGGCGGCCTCGCAACCCGTACAGAAGAACATTGTCGTTCATCGACGAACGATCGGTCCAGAGCCGTCGCCACCCCAATTCCGGGGCCTTGCGAGAAAGCGTCGACGGCATACCGGGTTCCGGCGACCTCTCGTACGTCGGCACCTGCTGAATGCGGCCGGGAGCACGCGGGGGCCGGGCGCCATTCCGCTCGCCGACGACGAAGCCCCCGCCCGGATGTCTCTCCGAGCGGGGGCGGGTCCGTCACGCGGCGCGGCGTTCCAGCCGGGTGCCGCGGCGTGGCCCGATGGACATCAGGTCGCTGGGTTCGTCCAGTTCGATGCGGTGCCAGTGTCCGCGGGGGACGATGAAGGCGTGTCCGGCCCCCATCTGGACGGGCACCGCCGGCGCGCCCTCCTGTTCGGGTCTGAGGTAGATCCGGACGCTTCCGGCCAGGACGGTGACCAGTTCGTCGCCGGCGGGATGCATCTCCCAGGTGTCGCTGTGGACGTCGGCATCGGTGTCGACGTGGAAGGTCGCGACAGTCCAGCCGTCCATGTCGCCCTGCATCCGGCGTTCTTCGCTGAGCAGCCGCCCGTCGGGCAGGATGCGCACGCCGCGGTCGAAGAGATTGACGGTGTCGATTTCCATGGTGTTTCTCCTTATGAGGGGGCGATGTCGCCGGCTCGCCCGCCTAGTTTGTATACGCGTATACAAACTAGCGCGCCGTGGTCGGGCTGTCGACAGCCCATGCCAAGATGGTCGGGTGAGCACCCGCGCAGGCCGTCCGTCGCGACTGTCCCGAGCCCAGATCGTGGCCGTGGCGCGTGACCTGGTCGCCGCGCACGGGGTCGAGGCACTGACCATGCGCCGCCTGGCCGCAGAGTTGTCTGCCACGCCCATGGCCGTGTATCGCCACGTACGCGACAAGGACGAACTGCTCCTGCTCCTGCTCGACGACCTCGCCGCCGGGCTGCGCAGGCCCGCTCTCCCCGACGATCCCCGGGCCCGGATCGTGGCGGTGGCGCTGGCGATGCACGCGGCGCTGGCCGAGGTGCCCTGGATAGTCGAGGTTCTCACCGGCGACGACCTGCTGTCGCGGTCGGCGCTCTGGTACACCGAGGCGATCGTCGACGCCGCCACGGCGTGCGGTGCCGACGCCGACGAGGCGGTCTACGTCTACCGAACCATCTGGTACTACACGGCGGGCGAACTGCTCGTCCGTGCCGCCGCGACCCGCCGGGGCACGGGCCGTGTCACCTTCCGCGACAAGGTGTTCTCCGACATCGACGCCGAGGCGCTGCCCCGGCTGGCCGCCCTGGGCGAAAGCTATGTGACTCTTGCCGCGCGGGACACCTACGAGCGCGGCCTGCGCGCACTGGTCACCGGCCTGCTCGGGCCCGGTGACACGGACGCGCCGCCCCCGTGACGACGTTGTCGGCCCCGGGGCGCCTGTCCGGCGTGTGCTCTCGGCGGCGTGTTCGTGCGGATGGCCGACCGGGTCGCGACACCCGCCGCCGGTCCGAAACCTCGGCCGTGGCCGTTCTGCGACCCGTCCGGCCTAAAATCTTTCGGCACCCGGATCCTACTTGTGGATTCCTGCGGTGAGCCGGGTCGCCTCGCCGCCAGGGGGAATTGCGGGCCGGTACTCAGGTATCCGACAGACCGGAGTCGATACCGTCCAACGCACGTGTCGGCAGCGGCGAGGGATCATGGACGAAGAAGCCGCCCTCGCCTGACGCCAGGACGCCTTCGCACCAGCCGAGCGCGAGGCAAACGACGTGGCCGCGAGTCCCGTTGGCCTCGAGGACGATGACCCGATCGTCGTCGCGATACCACCATCCGGGGAGGTCTCCGAGGGCGGCGGCCGCTTCCTCGTCGGTGGCGCATCTGATCACCACACCGTCGTAGCGAGCCTGGAGGTTCATGGCACTGACGGGCTTGAACAGGATATCGATCGTCGTGGTCGTGGGTCGGCCTCGCCAATCGGAGCCGCATGGGCTGCGCAACAACAGCTGTCCGTGGCTGACCGTATATGCCCACAGCGTGAAGCCGCGCTCACTGCGATAGAGCTCGCGTCCAGGCTCGAACTGGTCGGGCTTGTTGAGCCAGGTCATCTCCCGCATGCCCGTATCCTCCCGGCCCACTGTCGCTCCGGCAAACTCATTTCCGCTCGTCAGGCAGCTTCGGCTCCCGAGCCGACTGGTTCATCGCGGGGCACGACCCATCCGGAAATGTGGGATCGATCGAACCTCGAGCGGCGATCGGCCGGGTCCGGCCCGAACCCACCGACGGCGCTGAGGACGTCGGCCGTGCTGTTGTGCCGGGGCGGCAGCCTAACGAGGGTCTGGCGACCGACCGGTTCCGGTCGTGGCGGCGCACAGCGCCGGAAACGTGCTCGCCCACGCGGACAGAACGAGGTTCTCGGTGTCCGGCGAGGTGCGCAGGATGCTGGTCAGTGCCTGGCCGCGGAGTAGTTGCAGCAGGGATTCGAAGGCCACCGGAAAGCCTGGCTGTGTGGCATATTCCGGACCGAAAGCCTCGGCGCCGAGCTGCCTGATGCCCTTGCCGACCTCCCGTTCGTAGGGTGCGAGGACCGCACGGAGTTCGGGATCCGTGCGGGCCGCCATCCACAGCTCGTACCCGGCCAGGTACAGCGGTCCTGACATCGCCCGGCGCAGGACGTCGATCGCGAACTCGATACGTCCGTCGGCCGGGGGAGGAGCGGCGAGAGCGCCTCGGATGTCGTCCGCCTGTTGCTGGGCGACTCGCTGCACCGCGGCCACGAACATGTCGGCCTTGCTCGGGAAGTGGTGCAGCAGGGCGCCGCGGGAGACACCGGCGAGCTGCTGGACCCGCAGCGTCGTCGTGCCAGCGTAGCCGTGCTCGACCAGGCAGGTGACGGTCGCCTCGATCAGCCGACGGCGCATTTCGACCGGGTTCGTCCGTCGGCCTGCCATCGGTCCCACCTTCCGCCGCGACGACACCCCGTGTCCCGTCGCCATCATCGTGGCATCGCCGTCGCGGCACCGAGTACACCAGGTCCGGCCGCGGCGCCCCGTGCTACCGCGGCCGGACCCGTCCTGCACTAGGCGGGCCCGGTGGCCGGGGGGAAGAGTCTGATCAGTGGTTCGGCGACACAGGCGGGCTCGCCTGCGCCCTCGACCTCGATCGCGGCCGCCAGGGTGACCTGCATCGCGCCCGCGATCTGTTCGACCGCGGTGAGGGTGAAGGTGGGCATCAGCCGACCAGCCCGCCGCTGCACGCCAGGACTTCGCCTGTGATGTAGTCCGATTCGGGCAGGCACAACAGATATACCGCACCGGCCGCCTCTTCCGGGGTGCCCAGCCTGCCCAGCGGCGCGATGTGCTGGGCGGCCTGCAGGATCATCGGGTTCACGCCGACTCTGATCTCGCGGCCCTCGATGTCGATGGTGGTGTCCTGGTCGGCCGCCGACTCGGTGAGTCGCGTCTGGATCACGCCGTAGGCGACAGCGTTGACGGTCACGCGGTATCGGCCCCATTCCTTGGCGATCGCTTTGGTCAGGCCGAGGATGCCCGCCTTGCCCGCGGAGTAGTTGGCCTGCCCGGCATTGCCGTAGAGGCCCGCCAGTGACGAGATGTTGACGACCTTGCGTGTCACCGGTGCACCGGACTCCCGCTCGCGTTTGGCGGCGGCGCTGATCACCGGCTGGGCGGCGCGCAGGATCTGGAACGGCGCCTTGAGGTGGACGTCGAGGATGGCGTCCCACTGCTCGTCCGACATCTTCTGCACGACGCCGTCCCAGGTGTAGCCGGCGTTGTTGACGATGATGTCGAGTCCACCGAACGCGTCGACGGCGGTGTCGACGAAGCGCTGCGCGAAGCCGGCCTCGGTGACGTTGCCGGGACAGGACACCGCGGTCCCGCCCGCCGCGGTGATCTCGGCGGCGACGGCCTCGGCGACGGCGGTGTCGAGGTCGTTGACCACGACGCGGGCCCCGTGGGCGGCGAGCTTGCGGGCGACGGCGGCGCCGATTCCCCGGCCCGAGCCGCTGACGATCGCCGACTTTCCGTGGAGGGTGTTCATCAGTGCGCGTTTCCTTCGGTGGTCGGAGGGTGGAGGTCGGTGAAGCTGCCGTGGCGTCCCGCGCCCTGGGCGAACCGGGTTGCCCCGGCGACGGTGTCGGCGATCAAGGAGATCGCGCCGTGTTCGTGCTCGTTGGCCATGGCCTCGGTTTCGGTGAGCCCTTCCTGCTCCAGCGCCGACAGCCGGTCGTGGCGCAGGCAGGTCTGGGGAAAGCGGGCCAGTTCCTGCGCGAGGGCCACTGCGTGCTCGAGTGCCTTTCCGCGCGGCGCGACCCGGTTGACCAGGCCGATCCGCAGGGCCTCCTCGGCGTGCACCGGCCGACCGGTCAGGATCAGATCCATCGCGTGGCTCGCGCCGATGAGACGCGGCAGGCGTACCGTGCCACCGTCGATCAGCGGGACGCCCCACCGGCGGCAGAAGACTCCGAGGACGGAGTCCTCCTCGGCGACGCGCAGATCGCTCCACAGCGCCAGTTCGAGCCCGCCCGCGACGGCGTGACCGCCGATCGCCGCGATCACCGGTTTGGACAGCCGCAGGCGTGAGACGCCCATCGGCGCGTCGCCGTCGGGTGCGAAACGGTTCGGATCTCCCGCGGCCACGGCCTTCAGGTCGGCGCCGGCGCAGAAGGTGCCGCCTTCACCGCCGAGGACGGCAACGGCCGCGTCCGCGTCGGCGTCGAACGCCCGGAACGCGTCGGCCAGCATCTCCGCGGTCGTGCGGTCCACCGCGTTGCGGACCTCGGGCCGATTGATCGAGATGATGGTGACCGGACCGTCACGCCGGACCAGGACGGGGGCGGATACTTCGGATGATGTAGTCACAGCGACCTCGCGATGATCTCTTTCATGATTTCGTTGGTGCCGCCGTAGATGCGCTGCGCCCGGGCATTGACATACATCTCGGAGATCGGATACTCCCGCATGTAGCCGTAGCCACCGAACAGCTGCAGGCACCGGTCGACGACCTGGCACTGCACGTCGGTGGCCCAGTACTTGGCCATCGAGGCCGTCGCGACGTCGAGGACGCCCGCGCCGTGGCGTGTGACGCAGTCGTCGACGAAGGTGCGCGCGACCCGCGCCAGCGTCGCGCACTCGGCCAGCTCGAACTTGATGTGCTGCTTGGCGAACAGTGGCTTCCCGAAGGCCGTCCGCTCCTTCGTGTAGGCGAGCGCCAGTTCGACCGCGCACTCGGTGGCCACGACGGCGCCCAGCGCCAGGATCAGCCGTTCCTGGGGCAGCTGGGTCATCAGCTGGACGAAACCCTGCCCGGGCGTGCCGCCCAGCAAGGCCGCCGCGGGCACGACCACGTCGTCGAAGAACAATTCGGCGGTGTCACCGCTGTGCTGGCCCAATTTGTCGAGTACCCGCCCCCGCCGGACCCCGGGCGTGGCGGCGTCCACCAGGAACAGCGAGACACCGTGCGCGCCGGCGTCCGGGTCGGTCTTCGCCGCGAGGACGACCAGGTCGGCCGACCCGCCGTTGGTGATGAAGGTCTTCGCACCGTTGAGGACGTAGCCGCCCTCGACCGGGGTCGCCCGGGTGGTCATCGCGGCGAGATCCGAACCGCCACCGGGCTCGGTCATCGCGATGGCGGCCACGACCTCCCCCGAGCACATCGGCGGCAGCCACCTCCGCTTCTGCTCCTCGGTCCCGTAGGCCACCAGGTAGGGCGCCACGATGCCGCTGTGCACGTGGTTGCCCCATCCCGGCTCGTCGATGCGGCCCTGTTCCTCCAGGATCACCATCTCGTGGGCGAAGGTGCCGCCGCCGCCCCCGTACTCCGCGGGCACCGCGACGCACAGCAGACCGAGATCCCCGGCGTGTAGCCAGAATTCGCGGTCGACGCGACGCTGATCCGCCCAGTCCCTGCGACGGGGGACGGCCTCGGCGGCGAGGAATGATCGCGCCGTCTCACGCAACGCGACGGCGTCGGAATCGGAGGCCCACGGCGGTGGCCCGGCGATGGTCGTCATACGCCCGACAGTACAGTCAGTCCGGACTGACTGTAAATATCGGCCTCATGATGGGCCCCTACTCGCCGAAGGTCGACCACGGGTCGCGCTGGGTGTCGGACGTCGGAAAGCGGACCGTCACAGGCCCGCGCCGCCGGTGGCGTCGATCACCCTGCCGGTGACCCATCGCGCGTCGTCGGAGGCGAGGAAGGCCACGATGTCGGCCACATCCTCCGGCCGGCCGACGCGTCCCAGTGCGGCCAGGGCGGCCGCGTGGGCTTCGGCTTCCGGGTTGCCTCGCAACCATCCCGCGTTGACGTCGGTGTCGACGATGCCGGGAGCCACCGAGTTCGCCGTGATGCCCCTGGGCCCGAGTTCTTTGGCGAGATTGCGCGTGAAGTTGTCCAGCGCGCTCTTGGTCGCGCCGTAGGCGATGGCCTCGGGCATGGCCAGGCGGGCCGCGCCGCTGGAGATGTTGATGATCCGGCCGTTGTCGCGCAGGCGCTTCGACCCCTCCTGCACGATGAAGAACGGTGCGCGCACGTTGACGGCGAAGACGTCGTCGAAACCCTTCTCGGTCAGCGAGGTCAGGTCGGCGACGTGGGCCGCGCCGGCGTTGTTGACGATGATGTCGACGACCGGTTCCGGTGTGTGGTGGGGGATGTGGGCGTCGAAGGCGGACCACAGAGCGGCGGCGTCCCCATGATCGCCGAGCGGCGCGTGGAGGGCCACGGCGCTGCCGCCGTCCTCGTGGATCTGTGCCACGGTCTCGTGTGCCGCGTTCTCGTCGCGGCCATAGCTCAGCGCGACGACCGCGCCGTCGCGGGCGAGTCGCTGCGCGACGGCGCGCCCGATGCCTCTGCTGCCGCCGGTGACGAGCGCGATCTTTCCTGTGAGTCGCTGCGAACCCATGGTGGGGACCACCTTCTGATTGTTGAGTGATTGACCAACAAAGACGGTAGCAGACTTTTTTGGTCGATCGTTCTAAAATTTTGGGTATGACCGAGAAGCCCCGGCGCGGCCGTCCGCCGACCTTCGACCGCGCGGCCGCGTTGACCGCCGCCACCCGCCTGTTCTGGGAGCGCGGCTACGAAGGTGTCTCCATCGGCGAACTGACCGAAGCGATGGGTATCCGCTCGGGAAGCCTGTACGCGGCCTTCGGCGACAAGCGGTCGCTGTTCACCGAAGTGCTCGACACCTACGGCCGCTCACCTGTCGGAGCCTTCGCCGGCCGGGCGCTGTCCGAGGAGCCCACCGCCTACGCGGCGTTCGCCCGCATCCTCAGGGAAGCCGCGGTCATCTATCCCGATCCCGCGCATCCGGCAGGGTGCCTGGTTATCGGCGCGGCGACCAACGTCACCGTGCAGGACCAGGACGTCCAGGCACTTCTGCGCGATCAACGCGCCGGGAACCTCGACCAGTTCGAGGCCCGACTGACGGAGGCGCAGCGAAGGGGGGAACTGCCCGCCGAGGTCAGTCCGCGGGCTCTGGCCGACTACGTCGCGACCGTCCTGCAGGGACTCTCGCAACGAGCTCGGGACGGCGCCTCCGCCTCGGAACTGACCGCCGTCGTCGAACTGGCACTGGCTGCCTGGCCGACCTCGGGGTGACGGGCGCGGCTCGCACCGTCCCGGACCCGGTCGTCGCGCAGTGCGGCGACCGTGAAACGCCATGATCGCCGCCGTCTTCGAGTCGGACAACGCATTTCCCGGGACCGGTACGGAGGGAACCATGAGCACCACCCCGATCGAGCCGCGCGTGCTGACCGCGCGTGAGGCCGACGTGATCACCACCCTGCTGTCCGGAGAGGTGGACGGCGCGAGCGGATATCTTGCGCAGCTTCCGTTCACCCGGGTCGTCGCCACCTGGGGGCCGGGATCGCCGAGCGTCGACCTCGAGGTGCTGCCCGACGCGGCGCGGGTGTCGCCGGCCGCGGACGGGATCCTCGCCGACGGCGCGGTGACGGCGCCCGGGGGAGCGCCGATCGGAGAGCTCATCCTGTGGGTGGCGGATGGTGCGCTGAGCGCGATCGAATACAGCTGGTACACCGACGAGCGGCCGGCGTCACTGCCCGAGATCGACCGCATTCAGGTGTTCTAGGAAGGGCGGACCGCGCGGACACGGATCGCCGACACCCGCATGGCTGGGACCGGCTTCCGCGCGCCGAACGCGGCTGACCGGGTCACCGGCAAGCAGGCGTCGCGAAACTGCCGCCCGAACGCGGTCGGGGTGCGGACGTGCAGGCGGAGCTTCAGCCGGGCGAACGCGGAACGCATGCGCCACAGACGCATTCGCGACGTCCGGGCGGACGCGGTGCCGGCCCTCTCCTCGGACGGCGCCGCGGAACCCCTCCGCGGTCAGCGCCGCCCGGTGGACCGCGCCTGAGCGCGGCTCACGAGCCGGAATGCCCGTCCCACCGCCGATTCTTCGGCATGCCGAACCACTCCGCCGCTCGACGGGCCAGATACTCGACCGACGATCCGGCCGTCGAGAAGGTCAGGCTGTCGGGCTCCGCCGGGTCTATCACGCCCTCTTCGGCCCTCACCCCGCCGTCCCAATTCAGATTCGCCGGACTCCAACCACCGCGAATGCCGTGATCGTCGAAATCCAGGCGCAGAGTGCCTCTGATGGCGTTCTCCTCGACAATGTCCAAGGACACCAGGAGCCAGGGCGTGCCATCGTCATCGGCGTGTAGCCAGTACTCCAATCCAGGAAACAGCGCGTCCAACGACGTCGCGAAGACGAGTTCCGCCTCCGTCGGATCACCGTCGCGCTCCCGGCCCCAGGCGATGTTCTCGGCTCTCACTGGTCGACCCTGTTCGGATTCACGGTCTTCATGGTCTACGTGCCATGATCCGCCATTCTGGCGGGTTTCCCGGTCTGCCACCACCTGGTCACCCGGCGCGGGAACCCGAGTGGTGCCAAGATCGGGTGATGACGAAGGATGCTGTCGACCTGGCCGCGAAGCTGTCGTTGTTCTCCGAGCATTGGTCGCCGAAGGTTGTTGCTCGGATCAACGACTACGAGATCAAGGTCGTCAAACTCGCAGGCGAGTTCGTGTGGCACAAGCATGACGAATCGGACGAGCTCTTCTTCGTCATCGAAGGCGAACTGATCATTCGGATGCGTGACGGCGACGTCCGACTACGGCCGGGTCAGTTGTTCGTGGTGCCCCGAGGTGTCGAGCACTGCACCGCGGCCGACGGTGAAGTGCACGCGATGCTCATCGAGCCTGCCGGCGTGGTGAACACCGGCGATGCGGGCGGGCCGCTGACTGCGGGATATGACGACTCGCTGATCTGACGGCGCTGCGGGGCGGGAGGCCCCTGGAGCCGTCCGAGCATGCTCGGTCCATACTCTCGCGGTCGTCACCCCGTCCGCCGGATCGCGTGGCGATTGCGCCGAGACACGTGGGTGGTCGGTGCTCGTCCTACGTCGGTCGGGGCCCGCTGGTCATGGCGACGTCGGGTCGGTCTGCTCGGTCAGTCCGATCACCAGGGCGCGCAGCCCGGAACGGTAGGTGTCGCGGGCGGCCAGGGCGGGCCAGCGATTGCCGATGGCCGCCAGCTGGGGTAGTTGCTCCGGGTCGAAACGGTCGAAAGATACCGGGCGAGTGGGGGATTCGGCGGCGGGCCGACGATCCGAATGAGCTCGGACGAGGATCTCCCCCACGGTGTAGTACCAGATACCGCGAAAGACGTCGACGGATCGCTCCTGGGTGCATCCGCACTCGGCGGCGGCAGCGACGATGGATTCGACCATCCACAGCGCGGATTCGTCGAGGAGGCCGACGAATCCGTCGGTGGTCAGGACCTCGGCGGCCCACGGCCAGGTCGCCAGCGCGTCGTGCATGGCCGTAGCGACGGTCACGATGCGTTCGCGCGGATCATCCGGCAGCGGAGGCCGGTCGATCTGGTCGACCGCGTCGGTCAGCAGTAGTACCAGCAGGTCGTGCTTGTCGCGGATGTGGTGGTAGAGCGTCGTGGCCCCGACGCCGAGGTCGGCGGCCAGTCGCCGGATGGTGAGCTGTTCCCAGCCGTCGCGGTCGATGAGCCGGCGCGCCGCGGCCAGGATCTGCGTGCGCGAGGTCAACGGTGGTCGGCCGGTGCGTCCGGACTGGCTGCTCACTCGGGACATCGTCCCATCATGCCGTGTCGTCGCCGGAACGCTCTCGACACCCGGGTCTGTCGGATGCTACTTTCGGAACACGTTCGAAAAGTCGGCACGGCACGTAGCAGGGAACTCGTCATGGAAGAGATGCAGGTCGCGCGCCCGGCGCGCACTCTGGCGGCGGTGGCTGTCGTCCAGTTCATGGTGTCGCTGGATCTGTCGGTGGTCAACGTCGCCCTCCCGCAGATCACGACCGGACTCGGCTTCGGATCGGTCGGGGTGACGTGGGTGATCCATGCCTACGCGCTCACCTTCGGCGGTCTGCTGCTGCTCGGCGGCAAAGCCGCCGACCGTTACGGGCGCAAACGCGTCCTGCTGCTGGGACTTGGCCTGTTCGGAATCGCCTCACTGCTCGGCGGTCTCGCCCAGAGCCCCGCCCAGTTGGTGGCCGCGCGCGCGGTGCAGGGCGCGGGCGCGGCCGCGCTCGCACCCGCCGCGCTGGCCTTGCTGAGCGCGACCTTCCCCGACGGGAAGGGTCGCGTGCGCGCGTTCGGCGTGTGGAGCGCGACCAACGCCGCCGGGGGCGCCTTCGGCGTACTGATCGGCGGCCTGCTGACCGACTATCTCGGGTGGCGTTCGGTGATGTTCGTGAACCTCCCGATCGTGGTGTGCGCGTTGGTGTTGTCGCTGCGCGGTGTCGCCGATCAGCGCGTCGCGCGGGCCGGACGCCCGGACGTGCTCGGTGCCGTGCTCGTGACGGTCGGCATGACCTCGCTGGTCTTCGGGGTCGTCCGCACCGACGTCTACGGATGGACATCGCCGGTGACGATCGGGACCATCGCCCTTTCCGTGGCCCTGCTGGCAGCGTTCCTGCAGGTCGAGCGCACCACGCGACGGGAGCCGTTGATTCGGCTCGGCCTCTTCGCCAACCGCTCGGTCGCCGGCGCCAACGGTTACAACCTGATGGTCGGCGCCGTCATGGCGTCGGCGTTCTATTTCATGTCGCTGTATCTGCAGACGGTGCTCGGTCACAGCCCGACCCTCACCGGTGTGCAGTTCCTGCCGTTCGCGCTGGGGGTGGTCGCCGGTGCGGTGCTGGCCGTCAAACTGGGGTACCGATACCCGGCCCGTGACCTGCTGGTCGTCGGCGGGCTGCTGACGGCGGTCGGATTCGCGTGGTTCAGCCTGATCAGCCCGACCGGGGACTTCGTCACCGACGTCCTCGGCCCCTCGCTCGTCGCCAGTGTCGGATTCGGGCTGTGCCTGGGTCCGGTGGTCGCGACCGCCACCGTCGGGGTCGCACCGCAGGAGGTGGGCACCGCGTCGGGTCTGCTCAGCAGCTCACGTCAGATCGGTGCCTCCCTGGGGCTCGCCGTCCTCGGGACCGCCGCCGACGCTCGCACCGGGGCCGTCGTCACCCCCGCGACGCTCACCAGCGGCTACGCGTTCGGCTTCGCGCTCGGTGCCGGATTGCTGGTGGTCGCCGCGGTATTCGCCGCCGTGGTCCTGCGGCCGGGCGAGGCAGCGAGCGGCGAAAGTGCGGCCGAACGTAGCCGAGCGCCACAACTGACGGACGCGCACAATCACCCCCTCCCGAAATGATCGGTGCCATGAAGAAACTCGTGTCGGGCCTCGCCGCTCTGCTGATGCTCACCGTCGTCGTCCAGTTCTATCTCGCCGCGTCGGGCGCCTTCGACTCGGCGCCCACCGAGGAGGCGTTCCGGCCGCACCGCGCGGTGGGCACCGCGATTCTCCTGCTCGCCGTGGTGCTCACCGTGCTCGCTGCCCTGGTGCGGATGCCGAGGCGTTTCGTCGGCACCGCTGGATCGGTGGTGCTGCTGGTGTTGTTCCAGTCGGTGATCAGGGAGGTGTCCAAGGGGCTCGGCGACTCCTCCGGCGCCGGTCATCTGCTGTTCGGCCTGCACGGGCTGAACGGGATGCTCATCGTCGGTGCTGTCGGCGCGCTGGTGCGCCAGGCCCGCATCGCCTCCCGCAGCCCGGCCCCGGAACCCGTTGCCTCGCACCATGTTGCCTCGGGAGAGGCAGCGCCGGGAGCGGTCGCGCCATGAGTACCGCCGGATGGATGGTGTTCGACCATGCTTGCACCGTGCTGTGCGCGCTGGCATGGTTCGCCGCGGCCGGTGCGGCGCTCGCGGGGCGGTCGATCCGACTCGTCGCGACCATCGCCGGCCTGGCCGTGGCACTGACGATCACCCGCGCCGTCGCGGTGGCGGTGCTCGGCGCCCGGGGTGCGTGGTTCGCGCAGGAGAAGGTCTGGCTGGGACTTCCACTGATGATCGGCACCGGCGCGCTCGCCGTCGCGGTGCTCGCGCGCACCGTCGCCGGTCGGGGATCGGCGGGTACGACGCTCCCGACGGTGCTGCTCGGTGCCGGGTACGCGGCGGTGGTGAGTTTCGTGGTGAGCTTCCTGCTCGGTTACCCGCTGACCCCGGCGACCGCACTGATCTCGATCGCGGTCTTCGGTGCGACCGTCCTGCTCACGCGGCGGGTACTCACCGAACCCGAGGCTACGGGAGCGACATCCTCGAACCGTACGCCGACGATGCCGCGTCGCCGGCTCTTCGGTGTCGCCGCCGGAGTCGCGGTCGTGGGCGCCGCCGCGACTGGGGTCGGACTGGCCGCCCGACGCGGCCCCACCGAGATCGGAGCGCAGCACACCGGTGGCCACACCGTCTCGGTGGAGGACCTGCGCGGTCCCGACGCTCCGGCCGCCGGGGGAGTGGTGCGTCGGCAGGTGCTCACCGCGCGCAAGGCGACGCTGGAACTCCCGTCGGGCGAGGTCGAGGCGTGGACCTTCGAGGGGACGGTCCCCGGGCCACCGGTCCTCGCGAACCAGGGTGACCTGATCGAGGTCGAACTGATCAACCACGACATCGACGACGGGGTGACGCTGCACTGGCACGGTTACGTCGCCTGCTCCCAGGACGGCGCGGCCGGAGTCACCCAGGACGCGGTGCCCCCGGGAGGCCGTTTCGTCTACCGATTCCGGGCCGATCAGGTCGGCACGTATTGGTATCACACGCATTTCGTCTCCCATGTCGGTGTCCGCCGCGGACTGTACGGGTACCTGATCGTCACCCCGCGCGATCGCGACACGGTCGATCGGCGCGACCTGACGATGTCGGTACACACCTTCGACGGGCACGGGGCGACCGTGTCCGGGGGCGGCGAGCACGTCGTGCCCGTCGGCACACCCACCCGCCTCCGGCTGATCAACACCGATTCGGAGTCTCATCGATTCGCTTTGTCCGGCACGACCTTTCGGGTCGTCGCGGTGGACGGACGCGATCTCACCGGGCCCACCGACATCGCCCGCGTCGCGCTTCGACTGCCCGCCGGTGGTCGCTACGACATCGAGTTCGCGATGCCGGGGGGTGCCGTCACGGTGACGTTGGACGGCGACACCGTCGCGGCCCGCCTCCGTCCCGAAGGCAGCGGCCTCGGTCCCGACCCTGAAAAGCCCTCGCACTGGCCGGATCTGGACCTGTTGACCTACGGCACCCCGGCAGCCCTCGCGCTGAGCGCACCCGACCGACACTTCACCCTGGTGTTGGACCGAGGGCTGGCGCGGGTGCACGCGACACCGAGCTACGCCCACACCGTCAACGGGCGCGCATACCCCACCATCCCCGATCAGGTGGTCGGCGAAGGCGAGGTCGTCCAGTTCACCGTGGTCAACCGCAGCCTCGACACTCACCCCTGGCACCTGCACGGCCACGCCGTGCTGATCCGCGCACGCGACGGAAGACCGGCACAGGGCAGCCCGTTGTGGGTGGACACCCTCGACGTGCGGCCCGGCGAGGTCTGGGACGTCGTCTTCCGTGCCACCAACCCCGGTCTCTGGATGAACCACTGCCACAACCTGGCACACGCCGAACAGGGGATGATGACGCTGCTGCGCTACACCGGCGTCGACACACCGGTCGAGGGCGCGCACGCGCATCACGGTGGCCATCGAGGCGACGCGATCAACCCACCGAGGAGCAGCAGATGAGCAAGATTGTCGTGTACATGTCCATGTCGCTCGACGGCTACATCGCCGCCCAGGACGACGGTCCGGGCCGCGGACTCGGCGCCGGCGGTGAACCGCTGCACGCCTGGCTCACCGACGGCAGCGTCAGCCCGGGCTCGTTCCGGCCGGAGCACGGCGTGAACGCCGAGATCTTCGACGAGATGATGGCGGCAGGTGCGGTGATCACGGGACGGCACACGTTCGAATGGGCCGGCGAGTGGGGCGGCGATCATCACGATGGCGTGCCGATCTTCGTGCTCACCCGTCGCGAACCCGAGCAGGCGGTGCGGGGACTCGCGCACTACGTCGCGGATCCGGAATCGGCAGTCGCGCAGGCCAAGGAAGCGGCCGGTGATCGTGACGTCATGGTGCACGGCGGATCGTCCGTCCAGGCGCTGTTGCGGGCCGGGTTGATCGACGAGATGGTGATTCATCTGGTCCCGATCCTGCTGGGTCGTGGTCGCCGCCTGTTCGACGAACCGGCCCGGACGTCTCGACTGCGCTTGATCCGCTCGGTGGAGGGCGCCGGGGTACTGCACCTGCGATACCAGGTCGAACCCCCGGCCGATGAGCCGCCACTGCGCCGGTGAGGGCTGTGGCGCGCCGACAGTCCTGGATCGCATCGAAGATTTCGCGCGGTCCGGTCCGCGTCGATGTCGACCGCGGCTCCACCGCCGAGTGGACCGCAGCCCGCTTCCATCCACCGCCGGACCGCCACCACGCCTCGTATCGCGTCAAGCCCGGACGTTTCGGGGGCATCGTTCCGAGATGTTGTGCGATCAGGGCATCTACTATCGCCGTGAACATTCATAAATGGAGGTATTTCAGATGATTCGGGTTTCAGAGGTCGTCAAGCGCTCGGCTGCCGTGGCCGCTCTGGCGCCCGCCGTGGTGGCCGGCGCGGGAACCGCCGGCGCGGCGCCGACCGAGCCGGTGGGTGCGGCCGCGCCCGTCACCTGCGATGCGTGGGGATTGGAGCACGGCACGTGGAGCATCGGGGAGTGCCTGCTGCCATGGTTGCTCTCCGGCTCGTCGTCCCTGTCGGCTGAGGCCGTTGCCGCGTCGGGGTCCCTCCCGGCGAGGTGAGTGACCGCCGTGCGCGGTCCATTCGCTCGGCGCGGTGTCCGGGTCCTTGTCGGGACCCGGGCACCGGCGTGTCCGGCGCTGACCGCGCAACGTCGTGACCACCCCGGTACAGGCGGTCGGCGTCGCCACCGCAGGGACGCGTAACGAGTGCTGTGCAGGTGATCGCGACGAACGCGTAGCGCCCAGGGGCGCGCAGGATCCCGTCGACTGTGCGGCAAAGCTGACGCGGCAGGCACATCAACGGCGCGTGACCGCCGGACATGCGGGTTGCGATTGCCGGGGCTACGGCAACGAGCGGCTGCCAGGCGGTGCTGAAGGTTGACACCGCACCGAACCTAAGTATATTAGGCCACAACCTAATAGTCCTAGGAAGTGAGGTGTCATGTCTCCCCGTATCGGCCTGACGGCCGATCGAATCACTGCTGCCGCCGCCGACCTCGCCGATGAGATCGGCCTCGACAAGGTGACGCTGTCGGCCGTCGCGCGAAAGTTCGGCGTGAAGGATCCGAGCCTGTACGCCCACGTCCGCAACCTGCAGGACCTGCGCGTCCGCGTAGCCCTGCTGGCCTCGGCGGAAATGGCCGACCGAATCGCGCTCGCGGTGGCCGGCCGTTCGGGTCGCGAGGCACTCGTCGGCTTCGCGGGCGCGTATCGCGGCTACGTCCTCGACCATCCCGGCCGTTATGCCGCCACCCAGATCCGTATGGATCCGGCCGAGGTGAGCGACCACCCGGCCTTTCTGCGGACCATCGAACTCACCACCGCGCTGCTGCGCGGCTACGGTCTCGAAGAACCCGCAGCCACGGACGCAGTTCGACTGCTGCGCAGCACGTTCCACGGCTTCGCCACGCTCGAGGCGGCCGGTGGTTTCGCCCATTCCCGCCCCACGGACACCTCGTGGGAAATCATCGTCGACGCCCTGCACGGCACGCTCGAGCACTGGCGGCAGGAGAGGAACCAGTGAAATCCGGAACCTTGAAGACATCCGGGGCGACCCTCTACTACGAGGTGCGCGGCAGCGGACCGGTCCTGCTGCTGATTCCCGGAGGTGGCGGCGACGCGGGCGTTTTCGACGACATGGCCGCGGTACTCGAGCGGCATTTCACCGTCGCCGCGTTCGATCCCCGCGGCTACTCCCGTAGCACGCTCGACAGTGGCCACCCGCAGGCTCAGCACGTCGCCGTCCAGAGCGAGGACGCCTACCGGCTGCTCACCCACCTCAGCGACGAACCCTCCTTCGTCTGCGGCACCAGCAGCGGAGCCATCGTCGGACTCGACCTCCTCGCCCGACACCCCGCGCGGGTGCGCACCCTCGTCGCGCACGAGCCACCGTGTTTCGCGGTACTGCCCGACGCCGAGGAGCACCGCGCCATGGTGGAGGAGGTATACACGCTCTTCCGCACCGAAGGCCTCGCGGCCGCGTCGGCGCGCTTCCTCGCGGGTATCGGCGGGGCGATGAAGCCCTCTCCGGAGGTCGCCGAACTGCCGTCGCGTACCGCCGAGATGTGGACGCGGTTGGCTGCCAACGGCCCGATCATGATCGAGCACGAACTCCGCGAGTTCACCGGCTACATTCCCGATTACCAGGCACTGTCGGCCCACGCGCACCGACTGGTCATGGCGGTGGGCCGCGAGACCCGCGGCTGCCTGCCCTACCGTCCGGCGGTGGAGATCGCACGACGCCTCGGGCTCGATGTGGTCGAATTCCCGGGCGCGCACAACGGCATGCGCACCGAGGCGCGGGAATTCGCCGAGCGGATGACAGAAGTCCTGTTCGATTCCGCCCGGTGGTCGCGACAGGGTGGATCGGCCGGCGGGTAGCTCGGTGCACGGGCAGTGGTACCGAGCGACTCCGTTCGACGTCGATCACCGGCGGGCCACGCGCGCGAAACGCCGCGCTATCGCAGCTCCGATCCGACCGGGAGTTGCTCTCACTCGGGTCGTGGGATCGTAGGCCCTGCCTACCCCCGAGAACGCAGGGAAAACACCTGCGAAGTCACCTGCGGCACGCGGCCGTGGGTCGAGAGGCGCCCGTACTGATCCATCGACCACAGCCGTCTCGACAAAGATCAGCACCCGCCCGCTCCACGACCCAGTGTCTGCAGCGCCCGGGGCCAGCGACCTGGCCGGGCACGGTCCGCTCCCGGCTGCGTCTGGGCCCAGTCCAGTGCGCCCGCGACCACGCCGGCCGGCGGCTCGGCGGTAACGTCGCCCCGCAGCAGCCGGGTGAGCAGCTCGAGGCAACCGGTCACCATCGCGGAGATGTCGTGGCGCAGGACGGGCGGCGGTACTCGGCCGGGCGTCGCTACCGAGGATGAGTCGGCTCATGATTCGGCCTCAAACCGTCGACGCCGCAGGGAGGCACTCGGCACAGGCCTGCCTGCCACCGTCGCGCTCCCGGCCGGGACCGCGCTGTCGGTCATGAGTCGGCTCCTGCTTCGCGAGTTCTGGCGCTCCATCCTGCTGGTCCGCGTCCGGCGTACCGGTGGCGATTCGCAACCGAATGGGGATCGCGTGGTGCCCGGCGCACCGCGAGACGCTCGGTGGTGCCCCACCTGTACAACGCATATCGCAGGATCGGAACATCGGATTGGCGGTCGTCCAGCACCGGCACCGACCACGCGTCCTCGGCGAACCGTGCCGGGCAAGCGACTGGGCGCATCTCCCGAACCGCCCCGAGTCCTTGGCCAATGATCACTGTCGGGCGCAGACCGTCGCGGTCAGGTGTGGTGTGCAACAACGCCGCGCACTCGTCCTGACCTGAGATGATCGAGACCTCATGCCGCTGCACCGCCGCCTCATGCTGGTCGGCCGGTCCGCTGGTTTACATGACTCGCGTCCTCCGGTCACCTCCATCCTTCTTGGACGACGTCCAAGAAGCTGGTCGTATCACCGTAAAGACTTCTTGGTTGCCAGTCGCGAGATCGGTTGTCAAATTGGGGCTGCTCGTCGTGGTGTGGTGATTCGCAGAACCGCAGGAGTGTGGGGAGCAGGTTGGGGAAGCGTGCGTCGAGGGTCGTCGGTGCGCGGGCCGTCCTGCTGTCGGTCCGGACCGGCGCCCAGGCGGCACACCCGCTGCCCGGCCCGGACGCGCAGCCGGTTCACCGCCGCCCGCTGAGAGGCCGGGCGAAGGCTCTTCTCGTCACGCACACCGAACTCGACCGTCATCGCCAGCACGGCCACCTCGCCGGCGGCGACGCGCTGCTGATGCTCGGCCAGGGTGCGGGTGGCCCAACCGTGCAGGGCGACCGGTAGCCGGTAGCGCTGGCCCCGAGCGCAGGTCAGATACAGGTAAGAGCTTTCCCGGGCAGTGGCAGCGGATTGTGTACGCCGATCGAGACCACATCCAGGACCAGGCCGGTCTGCTCGGGGTCGGTGAGGACCGGGGGCCGCAGTGCTGTCACATCCACGACCGAACAAGATTGTCCGGCAAACATCCAGTGACAGGGTATTCGCTCGAACTGGGGGCGAGCATCCCACCTGCGGCACTCGGGGCCAACTGTCGGCACGGTGGGTGGCGCGTGCGGTGATCAGCTCGCTGAACGACCAGCCGCAACGCTTGCTGACGTGTCGCTAACAGGGCTCGTGGGTATGCCGATAGAGAAGAAGAAGCCCTCGGCACCAGACGAAACGGCCAGAAACCCCTCCGGATGGGGGCGATCTGGCTAGTAACTGGCCGTGTGAGGGAAGGAGGTGATTGAGATGGTCGTCGATTTCTTTCAGTGGCTCGCCCACATGGTGATCAACTTCTTCATCTGATCCCCGACCACCACCCGATGGCGACCGCGCGACCAGGCGGCCGCCATCACCCGCGCCCCGTGAACCTCCCGCGCCGTCGGCCGGCCGCCGCTGCGACGGCGAGCCCGATGTGATGGAATGGATGGAGCGGTCGATCTCGAGCCAGCAGGATCGACGCCGCAGTCTGCCGACTGCGTGGTGCCGAGGAAATCGAGTACCCCGATGAGCGTGCGCCGTTCCTGGTTGACCTCCACCTTCACCACCGCGCCCGAAGAATCTCTGCGCCTGCAGGTCACCCTCGAACCCTGTGGCCGCGCACAGATCCTGCACGTGCGCGCCGACCTGGACGCCTACACCGAGACCCGGTGGCGCAGACTGCTCGAGTCGGCGACCATGGCCACCTTCACCGAAGGCTCCCACCACCTGATCGTCGACCTGTCCACCGCCGGGTTCGTCTCCGTGCGCGCCGTGCTCGCCATAGCCGAACATGTCCGTCCCGCCGCTCGCCGCCGGGTGCGCCTCAGCGCGGTCGCCGACCCCGACGCCATCACCGCCCGCGTGGTCGAGGTGGCCGGCCTCGCCCAATGGCTACCGGTCCACGCCGACCTGGCCGACGCCCTGACCAGCGACACCGCCGAGGCCCCGCCGCTGAGCGCCGCCACGATCCCTGCACGCGGTCGCGCCCGCGCAGCACCGGCGCGTCGGCCGTGGTTTTCCCTCACCCCATCCACCGGGGCCTGACCTTCGTGCGACCAGGCGCTTCGCTGTAATCGAGAACCTGTCATGGCAGAGCGCGATCACTGAGAACCGACCCGCACGGGTGTGGCTGACCGCCGTATCTGTCACCACCCCTGACCCCCAGCTGGTGAGACGCGGCGTCTACTTCACACATTCTTGTGGCAGACCGCTTCGAGCATTACGCCGTCGTATCCGATCCAGAAAGTTGCATAATAGGGTGGTGGGTACTGTGGGAATTCCTGTGGCGCGTGGATGATTTCGTCACCACGCGTCAGTGCCCAAGCATGCACCTTGTCGACGTCGGCGCGGGTGCGCACCATGAACGCGAGGTGTTGCAGCCCGGCACGGCCAGGCGCATAACCGGGTTCGGATGCCGGATAGAAGAATATGTACGTTCCGATCTTTCCACCCGCTGGCCGGTACGCGAACTGTGTGCCGTCAACCAGGAAGGGCTCATACTCGAGCAGCGGCATGAGTTCGTCGTAATACACGCGGGCCGCAACAAGATCGGTGACGTTGACGCCGAGGTGTCCGAGGGCCGTCTCAAAAACATACTGATCGGCTGCTATCGAGCCAAGACCCCGTCCGAAACCGTCGCGCTGTAATGCCGCGGTTATGGCACGGCCACGCGACACCAGCCCGGTCGCCGGGCCGGTCCCGGCCTGGCTGCTGCGGCGCCGGGTGCTGTGGGTCGAGCCGGTCATCGTCGCCGAGATCGCCCACCGCGAAGCCACCCGCGACGGCCTGCGCCACCCGAGTTTCCGAGGCGTCCGTGCAGACAAGCTCCCGACGGAGATCGGGCTGCCCGACCGCGGCGACGACCCACCGGCCTCTTCGCGGCCGAGCCCGCGGTGCTCAACAGCTCGGCGATCCGGCCGGACACTTATCTGGGTCATGTTCTTCTCCCATTCCGGCGACAGCGCCCTGGGGCAGCGCCGAATGCCAGCTGCGCGACCACCCGCCCGACCCGGACGGCCACGATATCGGTCGTGGCCTGGGTACGCTGACCGCTGTTGATCTGACCGGCGCCGTTGACCTTGGAGACCTTGAACCGGAACGCGGCCAGTTCGTCGCCGGACGCAGGGAAATCGCTGAGCCTGGCCACCGCTCGAGCGGTCTGTTCGGTATCCAGTGGGTCCGGGTCACCGGTGCCAGAAGGTGCCGGAGGTCGACTTCGCGCAGTCGTTGAAGCCCCGCTGGTTCAGCGTCGCCAACCGCGCCTTGGCCGCCGCTTCTGTGGGCAGGACCTCGATGCGGGAGTTCGCAGCGTACGGGCTGTACACGAAGGGCGAGGACGTAGCCCACGCAGTGGTACTTCCGAGCGTGGCCGGGTCGACAGACATGCATTTGAGCAGGTCAGCGCTCCAGACCCCCTTTTCGTCGGTGGCGTCGGTGCCCGAGCGTGGACTACCGGTGGCCGGCCAGTCGCCGGGGATGTCCTTCGCGACCAAGACCGAGGCCTTGGCCAGATCCCGGCCGGAGTCGTGTGTGGCAGCCGGACCACCCGACGAACTGCTCGAGCAGCCCGCAGTCGTCACTCCGGCCAGAATCAGGGTAAGAGCTACCCCTGTAACGAATCGCACGTCAAACCCCTCCGCATCGCGGCACACCCGCGACCCCGGTTTCGTCGGTGGGCTCAGTCGTGGGTTCCTTGGGTGTCGTTGGTGTCGCCTCGCGCCCAGCGTTCGAGGATTTCCCGGTTGTCCGGTGCGATCTCGGTCGGTCGATGTGG